>JAICSZ010000310.1 GCA_025936615.1 Pedococcus sp.
ACGGAGGGGAGCAGGTCGTAGGGGTTGGGTGCCTCGGGTCGCTCAAGGGTCATGCTTGCGACCCTAGCTGCGACCCCCTCACCCCACCAGACGGCCGAGGAGCGAGGCGAGCTCGGCGGCGGGGTCCGTGGTCAGCCCTCCGTGCACCGGTCCGGGCTGGACGACGGTGCTGCGGGGGGCGCTGAGCCAGCCGAAGCGCTTGCCCGGCCCACCGAGGGTGGGCAGCCCCCCGCCGGTGACCCCGCGGCATACCCGGCACACCGTCTCGAGCGCGTCGCGCACCTCCTGGGCGTCGATCCCCGGTGCGAGCGCCGCGAGCCGCGCCTCGTCGACGCGGTAGGCGGCGTCGAGGAAGTCGGCGCCCTGGGAGTAGAGGACCACGCCCACGTTGACGAACTCCTCCCGCTCCACCCGTGGCACGCAGCGCAGCACCACGTACTGGTACCCGTGGCGGCTCATCGGGTGCCCCCCGGGAGCCAGGCGCCGGGGTTGCCGACGCGGGCAAGGAGGTGTTCGACGTATGCCGCGCGGCCGGCTGCGGGGGTGTCGAGCCCGGGTGCCGGCTCGAGCCACTCGTCGGGGACGGCGGCGGTGACCTCGTGCAGGAGGGTTTCGGTGACCTGCGGTGCGAGCCGCGCGTGTGCGGCGGCGGGGTCCTGCGCCACGTCGCGCAGGACGTGGGTGCTGGCGTCGAACGGCTGGGCGGCGAAGCGCTCTGGGTCGGGGGCGCGGCTCGGCCAGCTGTGGTGGAAGTACAGGGCAGCGCCGTGGTCGATGAGCCACGGGCGTCGGTGCCAGACCAGGAGGTTGGGGTTGGACCAGGTGCGGTCGACGTTGGCGGTGAGCGCGTCGAGCCACAGGATGTCGGCGGCAGTCTGCGGCTCCGGTGGGCGCGAGCCGTCGTAGCCGAACGAGCCCGGCAGGAAGTCGATGCCGAGGTTGAGGCCGAGGCTGGCGGTGAGCAGGTCCTGCACCTCCTCGTCGGCCTCGTACTTCGCGATGGGCGCCTGCAGGTCGATGACGGTCATGCGCGGCACCGCCAGTCCGAGGGCGCGGGCCAGCTCACCCACGAGCACCTCGGCGACCAGGACCTTGAGGCCCTGGCCGGCGCCGCGGAACTTGGCCACGTAGGTGCCGAGGTCGTCGGCCTCGACGATGCCCGGCAGCGACCCGCCCTCGCGGAGGGGGGTGACGTAGCGGGTTGCCGTGACCTGTTCGAGCACGGCGCCCACCCTATGGGGCCCCCACACGCTTGCGTCCGCGAGTTTGCCCCGCTGGCGGGCAAACTTGCGGACGCAAGGAGTCCGGTGGGACGAGGGGCCGGTCAGGAGTCGCCGACGGTGACTGCCTCGGCCTCGAGCTCGCTGTCAGCCGGCTCGGCACCGTGGCCCGGCTGGGCGTCGATCGCGCGGAGCAGCGGAGCGGCGGTCAGGAACACCGCGACACCGAGGACGACCGCACCGGCACCGACCCAGAACGGGATCTGCGCCGCGCGCTCGCCGAGCTTGCCGGCCAGCCATGGTGCGATGGCGCCACCGCCGAACCGCACGAAGCTGTAGGCGGCGGAGGCGGTGCTGCGCTCGACGGGGGAGACCTTCATGACCGTCTCGGTGATCAGGGTGTTGTTGATGCCGAGGCATGCGCCGGCCAGGATCACGCCCACGACGAGCACCGGCCGGTGCGCGTGGCCGAGGCCCATCGCGGCCAGCACCACCGCGAACGCGAGGAGCGCACCGACGATGCCGGGCATGGTGCCGAACCGACGCTGCAGGCGCGGCGCGACGAACACCGAGGTGAAGGCGAGCAGCACGCCCCACCCGAAGAACACCAGGCCGACGGCGTGGGCGCCCATACCGAGCGGGAACGGGGTCCAGGCGAGCAGGGTGAAGAAGCCGAAGTTGTACAGGAGCGCGGTGAGGCCCACCGTCAGCAGGCCGCGGTGGCCCAGGGCGCGCAGCGGTGCGGTGATCGAGGTCTTGTGCCCGCTCGGAGGTGTGGCCGGCAACGTGGTGAGCGTGGCCACCAGCGCGATCGCCATGAGGGCGGAGACGCCGAAGAACGGCCAGCGCCACGAGTGGGCGCCGAGCGCACCACCCAGGAGCGGCCCCGCGGCGATGCCGACACCGAGGGCGGCCTCGTAGAGGATGATCGCCTGCCCGACGGAGCCGGCCGCGGCGTTGACGATGGTCGCCAGGGCGGTGGCGATGAACAGGGCGTTGCCCAGCCCCCACACCGCCCGGAAGGCGACGATGCCGCCGACCGAGTCCTGGGCGCCGGCGAGCCCGGCGCCCACGATGATGATCAGCAGCCCGACGAGCAGGGTGCGCTTGGCGCCGAGCCGGCTCGACACCCAGCCGGTGCCGAGCATTGCGACGCCCATCACCGCCATGTAGCTCGTGAACAGCAAAGAGACCTGGGAGGGGCTCGCGCCGAGGTCGTCGGCGATGGGCTTGAGGATGGGGTCGACGAGCCCGATGCCCATGAACGCGATGACACAGGCGAAGGCGACGGACCAGACGGTCTTGGGTTGGCGCCACATGGTGGAGGTCAGGATTCCTTCCGGGTGGGTGGGGTGGTGGCCACGGTGGCCTGGTCGAGCATTCGGTCGAGGACGAGCACGGCGGTGCGCAGCCGCTCGACTCCCGCCTCGTCGAGGCTCTGGAGGGCGGGAGAGAGCACCGCCACACGCGCCTCGCGGGCCCGCTGGAGGGCTGCGGTGCCCTTCGAGGTCAGCGAGACGAGGGTGGCGCGGGCGTCGTCCGGGTCGGGGACCCGGTGGGCCCAGCCCTCGGCCTCGAGCCGCTGCACCTGGGCCGTCATGGTCGGCTGGCTGCAGTTGTCGGCAGCGGCCAGGACGCTGACCCGTGCCGGGCCGAGCTCGTCGAGCACGCCCAGCAGCCGGGCCTGGGCCATCGGAACGTCGAGGGTGGCGTTGCGGGAGGCCCAGCGGTTCAGTCGGGCGACGGCGCGCAACAGCTCGCTCCCGAGCTCGTCGCGTTCGTCCATGCCGTCACAGTACATAGGTTCCCTATGCAATGTCGAATCCTGCCATCCGCGACCAGGGCGGCGACGAATGAGCAGGGCCCCGGCGGAACAAGCCGGACAGCGCAGGCCCGCTTCGACGGCAAGGAGCCTCGGGCTGCTCCTGCTGTCCGACACGAGCGGGGAGGTGGCCACGACCTACGGCGTGCGGCGCCGGTTCCTCACGCCGGTCAAGCGCGCGACGTTCGTGATCGGCCGGGACGGCGTGGTCAGCGACGTCATCAGCAGCGAGCTCGGCATGCACGTGCATGCCGACCAGGCGCTGGAGGCGCTGAGCCGGACGCAGCCCGCACCGGCTGACGGGGCGGCCTGCTCAGCTCCGTGACAGCGCCCTGACGGTGTCGATCGTGTCCGCCTCCTCGGCCGACTTGTCGTCGCGGTAGCGCAGCACCCGGGCGAACCGCAGGGCCACCCCGCCGGGATAGCGCGACGAGGTCTGCAGTCCGTCGAACGCCACCTCGACCACCTGCTCCGGCCGCACCGGCACGACCCAGCCGCCGGCGCCCTCGGTGGCCAGGTCCGTGAACCGCTGCGTCTGCCACTGGAGCATCGCGTCGGTCATGCCCTTGAACGTCTTGCCGAGCATGACGAACCCGCCGGTATCCGGGTCTCGCGCACCGAGGTGGATGTTGGACAGCCACCCCTTGCGTCGACCGCTGCCCCACTCGACGGCGAGCACGACGAGGTCGAGGGTGTGCCGCGGCTTGACCTTGACCCATCCGGCACCACGTCGCCCCGCGGCATAG
>JAICSZ010000242.1 GCA_025936615.1 Pedococcus sp.
AAGAAGGCCGCCGAGGACCACGCCGAGGAGATCGAGGAGGTCCTCAAGGGCGCCGACATGGTCTTCGTCACCGCCGGCGAGGGTGGCGGCACCGGCACCGGCGGCGCCCCGGTCGTCGCCAAGATCGCCAAGGGCCTCGGAGCCCTCCCCATCGGCGTCGTGACCCGCCCGTTCACCTTCGAGGGGCGTCGCCGGGCCAACCAGGCGGAGTCCGGCATCGGCAGCCTGCGCGAGGAGGTCGACACGCTCATCGTCATCCCCAACGACCGGCTGCTGTCGATCAGCGACCGCGCCGTATCGATGCTGGACGCGTTCCGGTCGGCGGACCAGGTGCTGCTGTCCGGTGTCCAGGGCATCACCGACCTCATCACCACGCCGGGGCTGATCAACCTCGACTTCGCCGACGTCAAGTCCGTGATGCAGGGCGCTGGCTCAGCCCTGATGGGCATCGGCTCCTCGCGCGGCGACGACCGCGCGGTCCAGGCCGCCGAGCTCGCCATCTCCAGCCCGCTGCTCGAGGCCAGCATCGACGGCGCCCACGGCGTCCTGCTGTCCATCCAGGGCGGCAGCGACCTCGGGCTGTTCGAGATCAACGAGGCGGCCCGGCTGGTGCAGGAGGCCGCCCACCCCGAGGCCAACATCATCTTCGGGGCGGTCATCGACGACGCCCTCGGCGACGAGGTCCGGGTGACCGTGATCGCCGCCGGGTTCGACGGTGGGACCCCGCAGAGGCGTGACAACGACCGCGCCATCGGCCAGATCCAGGGACGGGCCCCGCAGCCGGCCCATTCCGAGCAGCGTCCGGGCGGGCAGGGCCAGGGCCAGGGGCAGGCCGCGCAGCCCGCTCCCGGGGGGCAGTCCGCACCGGTACCCGCATCCGGAGGGGCGACGGCGCCCGCCCAGTCCCGTCCCGCGCCGACCGCGCAGCCTGCCCACGAACCCGTCCGCGAGCCGGTGCCGAGCAGCCGCGGCGAGGACGCACCTGCCAGGCCGACCCGCGAGGAAGCCGGTCGCCCACCGCGCACCGTCACCTTCGAGGACGGCGACGACCTCGACGTGCCCGACTTCCTCAAGTGATTTAACGGAGCTCTGGCGGTGACGCCTGAGCTCCAAGCGCACTGACGCAGACGTCACAGGGCGCCCGGCCTTGCCCGGGCGCCCTGTCGTCGTCCCGGGCCGGCCGCCGCCCAGGGTGAGCCTCGCGCGGGGTCCCGAGGCCCGGCAGCCCAGCGCACCAGAGGTCACACACCGGCGCAGCTGCGCTCCAGTGGCGCTGCCACGACAGCGCCGCTCGACCGCAGCTGCGCCACTGTGGGGTCGAGGCACTGGTCCCTCGACCGCGACCGATGCTCGACACCGCGCCGCTCGCGTCGAATTGTGCTGTTGCAGAGTCGCGGTTCGACGGCGCCAGCGCGGTGTGCGCGGAAACAGCGAGGGGGTGGGCGTCCGCGTGCCACCGGTTCAGCGGGGCGGTGGCGGGGGTCGTGCGCTGCGCTGACGGGGTTCGGCGCGGCGGCGGCGAGGTCCTGCGCGAGGAGTGTCGTAGGTTTGGGGCCGTGTTCTACTGGCGCGAGCAGACCGGCGCGGTCCGGTGGGCGTTCACCGACCGCACTGGCGGCGCCGGCGTTGCGCCATTCGACTCGCTCAACCTCGGCGGCCACGTTGGTGACGAACCCTCTGTTGTCGCAGGCAACCGGGCGGCCGTCGCGCATTCCCTTGGGCTGCAACCTGATCGGCTCCTGTTCATGCGTCAGTGCCACGGCGCGGACGTCGTGGTCGTGGACGGGCCGTGGGGCGAGGGGGAGGTGCCGGCCGCCGACGGGCTGGTGACCACGACGCCGGGGCTCGGGCTGGCTGCCCTGGTTGCCGACTGCACGCCGGTCCTGCTCGCTGACGCGGACGGTGGAGTGGTCGCAGCGGTCCACGCCGGGCGGCCGGGGATGGTGCAGCGGATCGTCGACGCGGCCGTGGGCTGCATGCGCGACCTCGGCGCGCGCGACATCGTCGCGGTCGTCGGCCCGTCGGTCTGTGGCCGCTGCTACGAGGTCCCGGCCGACATGCGTGCGGCTGCCGCGGCCGTCTCGCCCGAGTCGGCCACGGTCTCCTGGGCCGGCACCCCCGCAATCGACGTCGCAGCCGGGGTCGTGGCCCAGCTGCGTGCCAACAACGTTGCGGTGCAATGGGTTCCGGGGTGTGCCCGTGAGGACGACCACCTCTTCTCCTACCGTCGTGACGGCACCACCGGGCGGTTCGCCGGCGTCGTCGTGCTCGACCCAGCATGAGCGCGGCTGCGGTGGGCGAGCGCCGGACGGAGCTCGAACGCGGTCTGTCGGTCGTGCGCGAGCGGATCGTCCGCGCCTGCGCGACCGCCGATCGCGACCCGGGAGAGGTCACGCTGATCGCGGTCACCAAGTTCTTCCCCGCCACTGACGTGGACCTCCTCGTCGAGCTCGGCGTGCGCCACATCGGCGAGAACCGACACCAGGAGGCGCGCGACAAGGTCGCCCAGCTGCGCAACCGCGACGAGGTCACCCTCCACTTCATCGGCCAGCTCCAGAGGAACAAGGCCGCCGGGGTGGCCGAGTACGCCGATGTCGTCCACTCCGTCGACCGGCTGCGCCTCGTCGACGCGCTCGACCGCGGCGCCCACCGCGTGGGACGACGGGTCGGCGTCCTGGTCGAGGTGGCCCTCGGTGGGGAGCAGGGCCGTGGAGGAGTGGTGCCTGCCGAGGCGCCACTCGTCGCGGACGCCGTCGCAGCTGCGGAGCAGCTGGACCTGCGGGGAGTCATGGGGGTGGCCCCCCTCGGCGGCGACCCGGCTACCGCGTTCACCCGGCTCGCGGAGGTGGCCCGCGGCATACGAACCTCGCACCCGGGGGCGAGCTGGCTCTCCGCCGGCATGAGCGGGGACCTGGAGGAGGCGGTCGCGCACGGCGCGACACACCTGCGTGTCGGAAGCGCAATCCTCGGTTCTCGCCCGTCACACCGGTAACTTCGGTGACCGGAGACCGCACACGCACGGAGACCAAGGGAGTCCTCAATGGCTGGGGCGCTGCGCAAGACGATGGTGTACCTCGGGCTCGCCGAGGAGGACGAGCGCGACTACGGGTACGACGAGTACGACTACGACGAGCCCGCAGCCCAGGAGTCGCACGCCCAGGAGCGCCACGACCGGCCGGCAGCGGTGACCCCGCTCCCTCAGCGCACCCCGGTGGCCCGGGTCGTGCGCGACGTCGAGGTGGGGGCCCTCAACCGAATCACCACGATCCACCCGCGCACGTACAACGAGGCCAAGAACATCGGGGAGAGCTTTCGTGACGGCACTCCGGTGATCATGAACCTGTCCGACATGGACGACGCCGACGCGAAGCGTCTGGTGGACTTCGCCGCGGGCTTGGTGTTCGGGCTGCACGGCTCGATCGAGCGGGTCACCTCCAAGGTGTTCCTCCTCTCGCCGGCCCACGTCGAGGTCGCCGCCGAGGACGGCGCGACCGCTCCCGCCCCACGGGTGCTGTTCAACCAGAGCTGACCCCCGACCCGCCCGCCACCCCGTGCATGGCAGGGTGAGCCCATGCTCATCCCGGGGCCCATCGGCAGCGTGCTGCGCCTTGCGCTGTTCCTGTTCTTCATCGTCCTGATCGGGCGGCTCATCCTGGACTGGGTCCAGGCGTTCTCCCGGGACTGGCGTCCCCGCGGGCCGATGCTGGTCGTCGCCGAGGTCGTCTACACGGTCACCGACCCACCGCTGCGGGCGCTGCGCAAGGTCATCCCGCCGCTGACGCTCGGGCAGCTGCGTCTCGACCTCGCGTTCCTGGTGCTGATGTTCGGCACCACCGTGCTCATGTCCATCATCTAGCTGCCTGCCCATCCTCCAACCGGATCGGGGCCCATCCTCTAGGCTGGCGGGCGAACCGAGGTCTGGAATGCTGGACCGCACCTGCTCATGACTGCCAACGAGGTGACCACATGACGCTTTCGCCCGAGGACGTCCTCAACAAGAACTTCACGCCCACCCAGTTCCGCCGTGGGTACGACGAGCGCGAGGTGGACGACTTCCTCGACGAGGTCGTCGCCGAGATGCGGCGCATCGTCAAGGAGTCCGACGACCTGCGCGAGCAGCTCAACGAGTGCCGTCAGAACAAGGGCATGGCCCCGGTGGCCAAGCCGGACCACGAGGCCGAGGCGAAGCGTGCCGCCGACGCGAAGGCGGCCCAGGAGGCAGAGGCGAAGGCCGGGCAGGAGCGCATCGCGGCCCACTCCGCCAAGGCCGATGAGGCGGAGAAGGCCGCGCAGGAGCGCATCGCCGCCCAGAACGCCAAGGTGGAAGAGGCGCAGAAGGCTGCCCAGGAGCGGATCGCGGCCCAGAACGCCAAGGCGGAAGAGGCCGAGAAGGCTGCGCAGGAGCGCATCACCGCGGCCCAGGCGCGTGCTGAGGAGGCGGAGAAGGCAGCCCAGGCTCGCGCAGAGCAGGCGCA
>JAICSZ010000461.1 GCA_025936615.1 Pedococcus sp.
CGTCGGGCGTGAACCGGCCGCGTTCGTTGCTCTCGAGGCGCTCGTGCATCTCGAGCCCGCGCACCTCCTCGAAGGGGTCGATCACCGCGTGCTGGTCGGAGCCCAGGGAGAGTCGGGCGCCGGCGGCGGCGAGCACGCGGGCCGGCCCGATGCCGTCGGCGAGGTCGCGCTCGGTGGTGGGACAGAAGCAGGCCGTTGCCGTCGCGGCGCCGAGCACCCCCACGTCGGCGTCGGAGAGGTGGGTCGCGTGGACTGCGGTGAAGCGGTCGGTGACCAGTCCCGCCTCGGCGAGCAGCTCGGTCGGGGTGGCGCCGTAGAACATCTGCGCAGCGAGGTTCTCCGCGGGCTGCTCGCTGACGTGGGCGTGCACCACCCGCCCGCGGGTCACCTCCGCCATCGCGGGCAGCTGGTCGCGTGGCACCGCACGGACGGAGTGGACCGCGGCGCCGATCCTGGTCGTCTCGTCGGGCACCAGCCTGGCGACCCGGGCGGCCCAGCTGTCCACGTCGCCGTCGGTGAAGCGTCGCTGCACGTCGTCCAGGGGCACGTGCCCGTCACCGGTGAGCCCACCTGCGAGGTAGCACGTGTCGAGCAGGGTGAGCCGGATGCCGGCCTCGCGAGCCGCGGCGATGAGGGCGTGGCCCATGGCGTTGGGGTCGGCGTAGGGGTCGCCGGCCGCGTCGTGGTGCAGGTAGTGGAACTCCCCCACCGCGGTGTAGCCGGACAGCGCCATCTCGGCGAAGGCCGCGCGCGCCAGGGAGAAGTACGTCTCGGGGTCGAGGCGCCGGGTCACGGCGTACATCTGCTGGCGCCAGGTCCAGAAGTTGCCGCCGTCGCCGTGCGTGCGGCCCCGCAGCGCACGGTGGAACGCATGGCTGTGGCCGTTGGCCAGGCCGGGCAGCACCACGCCGCGCAGCCGCTCGTCACCGTCGCGCGGCCGCGCCCTGGGGTGCACGACGGCGAACCGCCCGTCGACCACCTCGAAGCGCACGTCCGCGGCCAGCCCGGTCGAGAGCCAGGCGTGCTCGGCCCAGTAGGCGCTCACGGGCTCACGCCGCCTCACCCGCGAGCTCCTCGAGCACCGCGCTCAGCGCGGCGACCCCCTCGAGGCAGTCACCGAGCTCGGCGTGCTCGCGTGGGGAGTGCGAGACGCCGGTGGGGTTGCGGACGAAGAGCATGGCCGTGTCGATGCCGGCGTTCGCGAGGATGCCGGCGTCGTGACCGGCGCCGGTGCCGAGCAGCGGTATGCCGCCGAGCCGGGTCTGCAGCCGGGCCGCCAGCGCCGTGTCGAAGGCAGTGGACGGGGTCCAGGACTCCTCGCTCACCGTGCCGCCTGCCTGCTGGACCAGGTCGCGCACGTCCGCGACCGCGCGCCGGACCGCGCGGGGGCTGGCGCCCCGGGCGTCGAGCCAGCCCGTGACGTGGCTCGGGATGGCGTTGACGCCCCCGGGGGTCACGTGCACCTTGCCGATGGTCGCCACACACCCGTGCCGGGTCGCCGCCTCGCGGGCGGCCAACACCGCCCCGGCATAGCCGAGCATGGCGTCCTGCCGGTCCTCGAGGCGGGTGGTGCCTGCGTGGTTGGCCTCGCCGGAGAAGTCGAGCCGCCACCGCCCGTGCGGCCAGATGTCGGTCGCGACCGCGACCGGGTGCTCGAGGTCGACCAGGCCGCGGCCCTGCTCCACGTGCAGCTCGACGAAGGTGCCGATGCGGCGCAACGTCTCGTCGTCGCGCCCGATCTGGTGGGGGTCCCGACCCGCTGCCTCGAGGGCCTCGGCCATCGTGGTGCCCTCGGAGTCGGACAGGCTGCGCGCCCGCCGTGCGGTCATCGCGCCGGTGATGACCCGGGAGCCGGCGCAGGCCACACCGAACCGCGCGCCCTCCTCGTCGACGAAGTTGACGACCCCGATCGGCCTGGCCGGCTCGAAGCCGCGGTCGCGCAGGGCGTCCACCGCGGCGAAGGCGCTGACCACCCCGAGGGGGCCGTCGAAGGCGCCGCCGTCGGGGACGCTGTCGAGGTGTGAGCCGGTGACGACACCCGGTCGTCCGGCGGCCGCCGCAGCGTCGGGACTGCCCCACCACGCCCACTGGTTGCCCATCCGGTCCTCGGTGAGGTCGAGGCCCCGTCGGGTGCACTCGCCGGCGAACCACTCGCGCAGGTCGTGGTCCTCGCGGGTCCATGCGAAACGTCGGTAC
>JAICSZ010000344.1 GCA_025936615.1 Pedococcus sp.
ATCAGCTACGGCACCAACAGTCCCGGCGCCACCAGTACCGGCCCAGGCAGCACCGACGCCGACAACTCCGGCACCAGCAGCTCCGGCCCGCCACGACCCTGACCCCGCCCCACACCCCGCCCACAACCGGGCGGGGGCCTTGGCCTGTTCAGGGGCGGTTCCGAGTGCCTGGCGCGGAGCCGAAACCCCTCCGCGTCAGCGTGCGGAGTCCAGCACTGCCTTGAAGTCGCCGACCGGTCCGAGGTGGGCGAGCTTGTCCGGGTTGACGATGGAGCTGACCTGGCTGATGGCGCCATCGGCGATCTCGATCGCCCAGACGGCAAGCACCCGGTCCCGCTCGTCGACGAACAGTGCGCCCGGGCCGCCGTTGACCTCGACCGGTCGCATCGACACCTGTGGCACGCGGACGCCCAGCTGCATCCACGTCATGATCATGTGGGCCACCCGCGAACGGCCCCGCAGCGTGCGCGCCATCGCTGGTGCCTTGCCGCCGCCGTCGCCGGTCAGCTCGACGTCGTGGGCGAGCAGCGCCTCGAGTCCAGCGAGGTCACCGTGCTCGGCGGCCGCGAAGAACCGCCGCGCCAGCTCGTCGTGCTGCTCGCGCGTCGTCTGGAACCGGGGGCGCCGCGTCGTTACGTGGCGCCGGGCGCGGCTCGCGAGCTGGCGAACGTTGTCCTCACTCTTGCCGATGATCTCGGTGATCTCCGGGTAGGCGTAGCCGAACACGTCGTGCAGCAGCAGCACCGCCCGCTGCTCGGGGGACAGGCTCTCGAGCAGCACCAGCATCGCCAGCGACAGCGAGTCGGCGGTCTCCGCGTGAGCTGCAGGGTCGTCGCGTCCCTCGGTGAGGATCGGCTCGGGCAGCCACTCGCCGACGTAGTGCTCACGCCGGACCCGGGCCGAGCGCAGCTCGTTGATCGACAGGCGTGTGGTGATGGTGGCGACGTAGGCGGGAGGTGACGCGATCTCCTGACCCGCCTCGAGCACCTGGTGCACACGCAGCAGGGCCTCCTGCACCACGTCCTCTGCCTCCGAGACGCTGCCGAGCATCCGGTAGGCGATCGCGAACGACGTCGGGCGCAGGTCGGCGAGCAGCTGCTCGTGGGCGTCGGACGTGGTTGGCGCAGGCTGGTCGTTGCTCACCCGGCGAACCCCACACGCCAGGTCGGGTGCGCGGGGTGCCAACCGAGCTCGCGCTTGGCCTTGGCGTTCGAGGCACCGCGCAGCTCGGTCATCATCACCGCACCAGTCTCACCGGTGAGCAGCCGCCCGACGAACCGGGGCACCCGCATCGGCTTCTTCGCGCCCAGCATCCGCGCGAACTCGGGCAACCAGACCGCGACAGCCGCCGGCTCGTCGTCGACGACGTTGTAGACGCCACGCGTCCCGCGCTCGACTGCCGCCACCGTTGCGTCGGCCGCGTCGCCAATGTGGATGAACGACCACACGCCGCCGCCATCCCCGACCACCGGGAACTTGCCCGCGCGAACCGCCGCGGTCTGCTCGCCGTCCGGCGCGATCGAGGTGTGGGGACCGTAGAAGCCGCCGTAGCGCAACACGACTCCCTCCGTCCAGGTCGCACCGAGCACCGCCTCCTCGACGTGGCGGATCGCGGCCACCGTCTCGCGCATCTCCTTGGGCGCCGAGGTGCCGAACGCGTCGTCCTCCGTCTTCACGGTGCCTCCGTTGCGGTCATATGCCGCGAAGAAGCTCTGCGCGACGAAGCGCCGCACCCCGGCCGCCTGGCTTGCGGAGAGCAGGTGGTCCGTCCCCTCGGTGCGGAGCCGGTTGGTGAGCGCGAAGGCCCGGTCGAAGTGGCGCAGGTCCAACGGCCCGATGGCCGTCAGCTGGTGCACCACCACCTCGGGCTGGGCCCGGCCCACGGCCTCGGCAACCTGCTTCGGGTCCAACGCATCCGCGACGACCGGCACCGCGCCGAGCTCGCGCAGCAGGTCCTGCTTGGACGAGCTGCGCGTCATCCCGTGCACCTCGTGCCCGGCCCGGACCAGCCGCGGCACCAGCTGCCGTCCCATCGCCCCGGTCGCTCCTGCGACAAACACCCTCATCGTCTTTCCCATCTCTTCGGCGACTGCCTTCACCAGTTGAGACAAGAGGAGCTCCCCTGTTGTGACACTTCGACAGGAACACCACCGCACCCGCACTGGAGCATCCGACTTACCACCGTCTACTTCGATCGCCCGATGCCAGCCACGTGCTGCGGCGGGACGATTTCGCCATGCCAGGGCCGCAGGACCGCATTCAGGCTGGGACGACGTGGGTCGCCTGGGAGGGCGCGCCACACCTCGATCCCACCAGCGGGCGACAAGGGTCGTTGATGGAGGAGATCCTCTCGCTCAACGAGGCCCAGCTGCTGGAGCTGTGCAGCTACTGGGAGTGGCGCTCGGAGGTGGCGACCCGGGACAGCGACCGCTGGTGGTGCTGGACGATCGTCAGGTTCGCCCGGCAGGTCCTTGCCGTGCTGCGCTGCTACCACCCGCACGCCAGCCATCAGCCCTGAGCATCGCTGGGGTCACGCGGGGCCGGTGAGCCGGCCACGCGGCATACGAGGTGACCGTCGTGATCGGAGGGCCGCCCGAAGCGGATGTGTCACATCTGTCCTGCCTGTCTCGTCCCGGGGTGTGAAGGCACACGAGACGAGAGGTGAGGACCATGCACGTGTTCCTGGCAGGCGGGACAGGCGCGATCGGGCTGCGGCTGGTGCCACAACTGGTCGAGCGCGGCCACCGGGTGACCGCCACGACGACGACCCCCACGAAGGCTCCGCTGCTCGAGCAGCTCGGCGCCACCGCGGTCACAGTGGACGGTCTGGACGCCGCGCAGGTCGGTGAAGCGGTCGCGGCCGCGCAACCGGACGCGATCGTCCACCAGATGACGGCCCTGGCCGGCAAGCCCGACCTCAGGCACTTCGACCGCTGGTTCGCGGTGACCAACCGGCTGCGGATCGAGGGGACCGACCACCTGCTCGCAGCCGCGCAGGCGAGCGGTGTCGGCCAGGTGGTGGCGCAGAGCTTCACCGGCTGGCCGAACACCCGCACAGGCGGCTGGGTCAAGACCGAGGACGACCCACTCGACCCGCAGCCACCGAAGTGGCAGCGCGAGACACTGGCCGCGATCCGCTACGTGGAGGACGCGGTGACCAGTGCTGGGGGAGCGGCGCTGCGCTACGGCGGGCTCTACGGTCCAGGCGCCTCCGACGCGATGGTGACCCTGGTGCGCAAGCGCATGTGGCCGGTGGTCGGCGGCGGCACGGGGTACTCCTCCTGGGTGCACGTCGATGACGCGGCCGCCGCCACGGTGCTCGCGCTCGAACACCGGGCGCAGGGACTGTTCAACATCGTCGACGACGAGCCGGCGCCGGTATCGCAGTGGCTGCCCTACTTCGCGCAGTCCGTGGGTGCCA
>JAICSZ010000395.1 GCA_025936615.1 Pedococcus sp.
CTCGACGCCCTGTTCACCGGCGACACCCTCTTCCCGGGGGGACCGGGCGCCACGTCCAACGACCACAGCGACTTCGCGACCATCATCGAGTCCATCCGCGACAAGCTGTTCACCCTCCCCGAGGAGACCGTCGTCCTGCCCGGGCACGGGGACCCGACGGTCATCGGGGCGGAGTCGCCCCACCTCCAGGAGTGGGTCGACCGCGGCTGGTGACCGGCCTCGGGCCTGGTGACCTCGCCCGCAGCGGCCCGGGTCAGACCAGGAGCCGCGCCGCCAGGACCAGGAGCACCGCGGCGAGGTAGATCAGGACGAGCGTCGCAGCCACGCCGGCCGCGGCGTGACCGAGCCACCACGTGGGCTGGTGGTCGGACAGGTGGAGGCGATTGACTGCAGTGCGCATGGCGCACCCCCTCGTGTCGGGAACCGGCCTACTACGAGGCTAGAACCGCCCCGTCCGACGCCCTACGACATCGCCCGCGACGCGCCGGCCTCAGGCGCGGTAGTTCTCCACGGTGTTCGCGTCCCTCACCCGCGCGTCCTCGGGGTCCTCGCCGAACTCCCGCCGGGCACGGCGCTGCCGCAGCAGGTCCCAGCACTGGTCGAGCTCGACCTCGAGACTGCGCAGCCGCTGGTTCTCGTCCTCGACGCTGATCTCGCCGGCACCGAGCCGCGAGCGCAGCCCGTGCTCCTCGTCGATGAGGCTCTGGATTCGCTTCTGGATGTCGATGTCGTCGGCCACCAGCCAACTATTGCCGTATGCCGCGTGGCCAACAAGTGCCGCCACTGCCCGTCAGGACCTCAGGTCGGGGAACTGGTCGTCCCGGAACTCCTGTGAGATCGACTGGCCGGCGTCGAAGGCGTGCTGCTCGCGGTCCCTCAGCTCGACCCGGCGGATCTTGCCCGAGATCGTCTTGGGCAGCTCGTAGAACTCGAGGCGGCGCACGCGCAGGTAGGGGGCGAGGTGGTCACGCGCGTGCTTGAGGATCGCCTGCGCCGTGTCCGCGTCGGGCCGGTGGCCGGGGGCGAGTGCGATGTAGGCCTTGGGCACCGACAGTCGCGTGGCATCCGGCGCCGGGACGACCGCCGCCTCGGCCACCGCAGGGTGCTCGATCAGCACGCTCTCGAGCTCGAACGGCGACACCTTGTAGTCGCTCGACTTGAACACGTCGTCGGTGCGCCCGATGTAGGTGATGTAGCCGTCCGCGTCGCGCTGGGCGACGTCACCGGTGTGGTAGTACCCGCCCGCCATCGCCTCGTCCTGGCGCTGCTGGTCGCCGAGGTAGCCGGTCATGAGGTTCACCGGGTGCTGGGACAGGTCGAGCACGATCTCGCCCTCGTCACCCGGCTCACCGGTCAGCGGGTCGACCAGTGCCACCGGCACGCCAGGCGCCGGCCGGCCCATCGACCCCGGCTTGAGCTGCTCGCCGGGCATGTTGCCGACCTGCAGGGTCGTCTCCGTCTGGCCGTAGCCGTCACGGATGGTCAGGCCCCAGGCCTTCTCGACCTGGGTGATGACCTCGGGGTTGAGGGGCTCACCCGCGGCGAGCAGCTCGCGCAGCGCACCCCTGCCCTCGACACCCCCGAGGTCGGCCTGGATCAGCATGCGCCACACCGTCGGCGGCGCGCAGAACGTCGTCACCCCTGCCCGCCTGATCTGCTCGAGCAGCGTGGCCGCGTCGAACCGGACGTAGTTGTGGACGAAGATCGTGGCCTCGGCGATCCACGGCGCGAAGAAGCACGACCAGGCGTGCTTGGCCCAACCCGGCGAGCTGATCGCCAGGTGCACGTCACCCGGCCTGGCGCCGATCCAGTACATCGTCGACAGGTGCCCGACCGGGTAGGAGACCTGGGTGTGCTCAACGAGCTTCGGCTTGCTCGTCGTGCCGGAGGTGAAGTACAGCAGGAGGGGATCCGACGCCGAGGTGACCGCTTCGAACGCACGTGCCTGCACGGAATACGAGTCCTGGTAGCTGTGCCAGCCGTCCGCCACCCCCACGCACACCCGCAGGTAGTCGCCCGGCACCTCCTCGAACTTGGCGGCATCGGACGGGTTCGCCACGACCACCTTCGCGCCGCCGCGGTCCACGCGGTCGCGCAGGTCGGCCGGCCCGAGGGCCGCGGTCGTCGGGATGATGACCGCGCCCAGCTTGAAGACGCCGAGCATGGTCTCCCACAGCTCGACCTGGTTGCCGAGCATCAGCAGCACGTGGTCGCCCTTGCCGACGCCGAGGCCCTCCAGCCACACGGCGACCTGGTCGCTGCGGGTGGCCATCTCGTCGAAGGACACCTTCCGCTCGGAGCCGTCCTCCTCGACGATCCACAGCGCGGTGGCGTCGTTGCCGCGGGCGACCGCGTCGAACCAGTCGACGGCCCAGCTGAACCTCTCGCCGACGTCCGGCCAGCGGAACTGCTCGACCGCCTTGTCGTGGTCGCCGGTGAGCGACACCAGGGTGTCGCGGGCTTCGCGGTATGCCGCGGTGCTGGGTGAGGTGCCGGTGGTCGAGGTGGGGGCCATGCCCCCGAATCTGCTACTCCCGGCGGATCTCGGCAAGCACTCCCGCAAACCGGCCCTTCCAGCGCGGCCTGCGCGCTGCTTTCATGGACGCGTGGCACCACGCGGTGTCGAGAGCCGGAACCCGTTGGCCTGCACCGTGGTCAGGGGTGGTGCCGTCACGGCCCTGCCCGGGGCGGTCGACCGTCTCGCGCCTACGGTGGTCGGGCCGGCGGTCGTGCTGGTCCGGCTGTCGCCACCCACGCCCGTCAGCGCCTCCGTCGTCCATGCCGTCGTCGACCTGCTCCACGAGCGCGGCTGCCGCGACGTCACCGTGGCGGCGCGCGTCGCCACCCCAGATCGCGACCGCGGCCACACGTCCGGCACCGAGCTCGCACTGGCGGCGGGCCTGCTCGGCCGCACCGACCGCGGCCGCCGGTA
>JAICSZ010000228.1 GCA_025936615.1 Pedococcus sp.
GCGGGCCGGGGACCTCGTCGTGCTCAGCGGTGAGCTCGGTGCCGGGAAGACGACGCTCACCCAGGGGATCGGCGACGGCCTGGGCGTCCGTGGGCCCGTCACGTCCCCGACCTTCGTCATCGCCCGGGTCCACCCCTCGCTCGTCGGCGGGCCGGCGCTCGTCCACGTCGACGCCTACCGCCTCGGTGGCTTCGCCGAGCTCGACGACCTCGACCTCGACACCTCGCTCGAGGACTCGGTGACCGTCGTGGAGTGGGGACACGGCCTCGCCGAGGGCCTGGCCGACGACCGCCTCGAGGTGACCCTCACCGGTGAGGAGGCGCGGACCGCCACGCTGACCGCGCACGGGCGCCGGTGGGCCGACGTGACGGACGCGCTGGCCGTCCTCGGGGCTGGATGACCGATGCGACTGCTCGCCATTGACACCTCCACCTCCGCGATCACCGTCAGCGCGCACGGCGGACCCGACTGGGCCACGGCGTCGGTACTCGACGCACGTGCGCATGCCGAGCACGTCGCACCGCTCGTCGAGCGCGTCTTGGGCCAGGCCGGCCTCACCCCCGCGGACATCACGGACGTCGTGGTGGGCAACGGTCCCGGCCCGTTTACCGGCCTGCGGGTCGGCATGGTCACCGGGCTCGTCTTCGCCCACGCCCGGGGCATCCCGGTGCACGGTGTGTGCAGCCTCGACGCCTTGGCGCAGGACGCCGCCGAGCAGGTCGGCGGTGGAGAGTTCGTGGTCGCCACCGACGCGCGCCGCAAAGAGGTCTACTGGGCCCGGTATGCCGGTGGGTCCGGTTCCGTGCGCCGGCTCACCGACCCTGCCGTGGACCGTCCGGCAGACCTGCCGGAGGAGGTGCGCCGGCTCCCCACCGCCGGCCGCGGGCCGGTGCTCTACCCGGACCTGTTTCCCACCCCGGTCGCTGTCCTCGACGTGAGTGCGGGCTCGCTCGGTCGGCTGGCGCAGGAGCGTCTTGCCGCGGGGGAGACATTGCCGGTGGAGCCGATGTACCTGCGGCGGCCCGACGCGCTCACCACTGCCGAGCGGGGGGCCGGGGCGTGAGGCCGATGCAGTGGACCGACATCGAGCAGCTCGTGGCGCTGGAGCGCGAGCTCTTCCCGGACGACGCGTGGACGGCCCCGACGTGGTGGGCCGAGCTGGCTGCCCGGCCGCGGCGCGACTACGTCGTCGAGGAGGGCCCGGAGGGGGCCATCGACGGCTACGCCGGTGTCGACCTCGGCGGTGAGGTCGCCGACGTCATGACGATGGCGGTGGCCCCCGCCGCGCAGCGCCGCGGGCTGGGTCGCCGCCTGCTCGACGAGCTGGTGGCGCGCGCGGAGGGCGACCACGCGGCATACCTCGTGCTCGAGGTGAGGGACGACAACCTGGCTGCCCGAAAACTCTATGAGACAAGAGGATTCGAGCTGCTCAACACCCGGCGCCGCTACTACCAGCCGGGTGATGTGGACGCACAGGTCCTGCGGCTGACGCTGGCTGGTGCACGCTGATGGCCGCCGACCAGCCGCTGGTGCTCGGCATCGAGACCTCGTGCGACGAGACCGGCGTGGGGATCGTCCGGGGCGAGACGCTGCTGGTCGACGCCATCGCGAGCAGCGTCGACGAGCACGCCAGGTTCGGCGGGGTGGTGCCCGAGGTGGCCAGCCGCGCGCACCTCGAGGCGATGGTCCCGACCATCGAGCGGGCCACGCACGACGCCGGCATCCGGCTCGATGACCTCGACGCCGTCGCCGTCACCTCCGGTCCCGGGCTGGCGGGCGCGCTCATGGTGGGCGTCGCGGCGGCCAAGTCGCTGGCCGTGGCGCTCGGCAAGCCGCTCTACGGCGTCAACCACCTCGCCTCGCACGTCGCCGTCGACATCGTCGAGCACGGTCCGCTGCCGGAGCCGACGCTGGCGATGCTGGTCTCCGGCGGCCACTCCTCCCTGTTGCTCGTGCCCGACGTGACGCACGAGATCACCTCGCTGGGGTCGACGATCGACGACGCCGCGGGGGAGGCCTTCGACAAGGTGGCGCGCATGCTGGGGCTCCCGTTCCCCGGCGGTCCCTACATCGACCGGGCTGCTCGCGAGGGTGACCGGGTCGCGATCGACTTCCCGCGCGGGCTCACCGGTGGACGCGACATGGAGCGGCACCGGTTCGACTTCTCGTTCTCGGGGCTCAAGACGGCCGTCGCCCGCTGGGTCCATGCGCGTGAGCAGTCCGGCGAGCCGGTCCCGGTCGCTGACGTCGCGGCGTCGTTCCAGGAGGCGGTCACCGACGTGCTGACCCGCAAGGCCGTGCTCGCCTGCCGCGAGCACGGCGTCGCGAACCTGCAGATCGGGGGCGGTGTCGCGGCGAACTCACGGCTGCGCGCGATGGCGCAGGAGCGCTGCGACGACGCCGGGATCGCCCTGCGGGTGCCCCGGCCCGGGCTGTGCACCGACAACGGCGCGATGGTGGCCGCGCTGGGGGCGCAGATGGTGCTGCGTGGCCGCGCCCCGTCCGACCTCGCGCTGCCTGCCGACTCCTCGATGCCGGTCACCGAGGTCCAGGCCCCCTGACGCCCGCCACGTGACTGCTTGCGTCTGCGGATTTGCCCCGCTGGTGGGCAACTTCGCAGACGCAAGCAAAGCGGCGGGTCAGGCGGGGGCGATCTTCGTGACGAGCTCGACGAGCGTGCCGTCCGGGTCGCGCACGAGCGCGCTGCGGTTGCCGTTGCCGTTGTCGTGCGGCACCTGGACGGTCGGCACGCCTGCGGCCACGAGGTCCCCGAAGGCGCCGTCGACGTCGTCCGCCCAGACGACGACCACCCCTGCCGCCGCCCCGGGCGCGGGCTCGACGCCGTGCACCTCACGGGCTGCCTCCACGGTTCCGAGTCCGAGGACGAAGCCGTCGAGCCTCAGCTCGATGTGCGCAGGCACCCCTTCGAGGGGCGTCCGGAAGGTCTCCTCGAAGCCCAGCAGGTCACGGTAGAAGCGGATCCCCGCCTCGATGTCCTCGGTGTACAGGTTCACCAGCGCCGATCGGAACATCCAGCCAACCTACGCGGCCCATGCACACGGATGACTGCTTGCGTCTGCGATTTTGCCCCGCTGGTGGGCGAAATCGCAGACGCAAGCAAGTGCTGGGGTCACCTGCACTTCGCCAGGCCCAGGTCGGCCTTGAGGTCGAGCACCCGCACCGCGGCGGCGTCGACCTGCGCGCCGAAGGCCTTGCTGCCGGCCCGTTTCGCCGCGATCGCCTCCAGCATCACCGGCGCCTGCGACGCACTTGCCGTCAGCACGATGTCGCCACCGGCCGCAATGAAGCGCGTGGCGCGCTGTCCGACCGGGACGTCGGCCACCGCCTTCGCCACGCCCACGTCGTCGGTGATGACGACGCCGTCGAAGCCCAGCCGTCCGCGCAGCAGGTCGGTGATGACCGCCTTGGAGAACATCGCCTGGTTGTCGGGGTCGATCCGGGTGTAGCGCGCCGAGGAGATCATGACCAGTGGTGCACCCACGCGTATGCCGGCCTCGAACGGTGCGAGGTACGGATCGGTTGCGGTGGTGGTCCGGTCGGTGGTACCCGAGCTGGTCACGTCGGTGTTGCCGGTCACCCTGCCGAGCCCGGGGAAGTGCTTGAGGGTGGGGGCGACGCCGGCGTCGAGGGTCCCGCGGACGAACGCGGCGGCATACCGCGCGTTGGTCTGGGGGCTGCCCGGCGCGAAGTCGCGCCGGTAGCGACCGATCGGGGCGTTGCCGGGACCCAGCGAGGTGGGCACGGTGTCGGCGACCGGCGCGAGGTTGACGTTGACGCCAGCGGAGTCGAGCTGCTTCCCCCAGTCGCGCACGTCCTTCTCCTCGGTCGCGGTTCCGAGGGTGGCCTGGGTACGAGCCGACGGGATGCGGGTGAAGCCGGCGCCACGCAGCTGTTGCACCTGGCCGCCCTCCTGGTCGGCCGCCACGAGCAGTCCCGGAGTGCTGCCCCTCTGCAGGGTTGCCGTCGCCCGGGTGACCGAGGCGGCGCCGCCGCTCCACCCGCCGAGGAACACGACGCCACCGAGGTGCTGTGCGCGCGCCTGGGCGGCGAGGCGGCTCACGCTGGCCCCGCTCTGGAGGCCGACCATCAACAGCTGGCCCGCTCGCTCGGCGGGTGTCATGCCGGCGGCGAGCCGCTCGCCGCACGAGTGCGCGCTCGTCGTGGTGGTGCGGGTGGACGAGGTCGAGGAGGTGGTGCTGGCGGAGGTGGACGGGGCGGGAGCGGTCGATGTCACGGTCGTCGTGGTTCGGGACGTGGGCGCCTCGCCGGGTTCGCCGGTGCACGCTGCCGGGGCGGCGACCGCGAGCGCCAGGAGCGCGACGCCGAGGAGGCGTCGTGTGGCGTGGGGGCGCTCGGTCACCGGTGGAACCTAACCCGGTGAACCCGTGCGCTGCGAATCCCGCGCACATCACCGCGCGCCCAGCCGCGACGATCGCCTGGGCGAGCGGTGCCTCCGCAGTGGCAGGATCGCAGCCATGGCAGCCCTGCCCGTCGTGCTGGACGTCGACACCGGGGTCGACGACGCCTGTGCGCTGCTGCTCGCCGCGCTGCACCCGCGGCTCGACCTGCTCGGGGTCTCCTGCGTCGGCGGCA
>JAICSZ010000035.1 GCA_025936615.1 Pedococcus sp.
CCATCGAGGTGCTCGTCCCCAAGGAGTACGCCCCCGAGCCACTCCTCCTGCCCGCCTTCGTCCCGGCCGCCAAGGCGCTGCCGACGAACGGCCGACACTGCTCCTGACCGACCCCTCACCCTGGCGGGAGGTGGTCAGCGCAGGCCGACCGGGCGGTGCAGGGCCAGCTGGACCAGCTCGTCGATGAGCTCGGGGTAGGCCACGCCACTCGCCGCCCACATCTGCGGGTACATCGAGTGCGGCGTGAACCCGGGCATGGTGTTGATCTCGTTCACGAAGACCTCGCCCTTGTCGGTGTAGAAGCAGTCGACCCGCGCCAGCCCCTCGCAGCCGAGTGCCTCGAAGGCCGCCGCGGCAAGGCGACGCACCTCGTCGGACACGTGGTCGGGGACCTTCGCCGGACAGCTCAGGACGACGCCCTGGTCGTCGAGGTACTTGGCCTCGAAGTCGTAGAAGTCGTGCCCGTGCCCCTCCTCGACGACGATCTCGCCGACCTCGGACGTGCGGGGCGGGTCGGTGTCGCGGCCCTGCAGGACGGCGCACTCGATCTCGCGCCCGGTGATGCCCTGCTCGACGACCACCTTGCGGTCGTGCTCTCGCGCAGCGACGATCGCCGCCTCGAGACCGTCGCTCCCGGACACCTTGGTGATGCCCATGCTCGACCCGGCGCGGGCCGGCTTGACGAACACGGGGTAGGTCAGCGCGCCGACCGCGTCCATGGCGGCCGCCTTGTCGCGTCGCCACTGCGCATCCGTGACGACGACGTAGGGCCCGACGGGCAGGCCAGCCGCCGCGAAGACCACCTTCATGTAGTGCTTGTCCATGCCGGCGGCCGAGGCGAAGACCCCTGACCCGACGTAGCGGATGTCGGCGAGCTCGAGCATTCCCTGGAGGGTGCCGTCCTCACCGAACGGCCCGTGCAGCAGTGGAAGGACGACGTCCACGTCACCCAGGCTGCGGGGCACCTGCTCGGGCTCGAGCACGGTGATCCCGCGCTCGGTGGTGGCCAGCGGCACCAGGACCCCGGTGCCACTGGGGTCGACCTCCGGCGTCTGGCTGGCCGTGAGCTCCAGGAGCCTCGGGTCGCCGTCGGTCAGCACCCAGTGGCCGTCGCGGGAGATCCCGATCGGGACGACTTCGTAGGCGTCCCGGTCGATGGCCTGCATCACGCCCGCGGCCGTCGCGCAGGAGACGGCGTGCTCCGAGGAGCGGCCACCGAAGACGATCGCGACCCGTGGCTTGCGAGGGGCTGGCTGGTCCGTAGTCATCGCCGTCGAGCGTATATGGGCCGGACTGCGGGCAGCCGCCTCGACCCGCACGGCGGCCGCCTACGCTGGTCGCCGTGACCGACGAGACCCTCGCCCCCGCCACGCGCGCCGTCGCCCTCGGGCGCCAAAGCCGGACCCCCGGAGCCGGGGTGAACGCCCCGCTCGAGCTCTCGTCCACCTACATCGCGGACGGGCCGGTCAACTACGCACGCGCTGGCAACCCCACGTGGTCGGCGTTCGAGGAGGCCCTCGGCTCGCTCGAGGGTGGCGAGGCGCTGGTCTTCGCCTCCGGCATGGCGGCGGTCTCGGCCGCGCTGTCACTGCTCCCGCACGGCGGTGTCGTGGTCGTGCCCCACCACTCCTACAACGGCACCACCTCGCTGCTCGACGAGCTGGCCGGGTCGGGGGCGGCCGTGGTGCGCCGGGTCGACCCCACGGACCAGCCCGCAGTGCGCGCGGCGCTGGTCGGCGCTGCGATGCTGTGGGTCGAGTCGCCCACCAACCCGATGCTCGAGGTCTCCGACATCGCGGCGCTGGCCGACCTGGCCCACGAGGCTGGTGCGGTGACGGTGTGCGACAACACGTTTGCGACCCCGTTGGTCCAGCGTCCCCTGGAGGACGGCGTGGACGTCGTACTGCACTCGGTCACCAAGTACCTCGCCGGCCACTCGGACGTCATCCTCGGTGCCCTGGTGACGCCGGCCACCGAGGCGGGCCGGGCGACCCGCGAGCGGCTGTCCCGCCACCGCCTCCTGCACGGCGCCATCGCCGGACCGTTCGAGACCTGGCTCGCGCTCCGGGGCCTGCGCACCCTGCACCTGCGGGTCGAGCGAGCCACCGCCAACGCCACCGAGCTGGCGTCCCGGCTCGAAGCCCACCCGGGGGTCGAGCGGGCCCGCTACCCCGGCTTCGGCGCGATCGTGACGATCGAGGTGCCGGGAGGCGCAGCCGGCGCCGAGCGGGTGGCGGCTGCGGCCCGGCTCTGGACCCACGCCACGAGCCTGGGCGGGGTGGAGTCCCAGCTCGAGCGCCGCCGGCGTCACGCGTCCGAGCCCGAGACGGTCCCGGAGTCGCTGCTGCGGCTGTCCGTCGGCATCGAGGACGTCGAGGACCTGTGGCGCGACCTCGACCAGGCCCTCGCGGCGAACGATCCGGACCAGGACGGCAGCCACAGCCACGACCGATGAGCCGGTCGCACCACCCGGGTCTGACCTGGCAGGCTCGCTGAAAGGAGAAGTCCATGTCCGAGGTCCGCGTCCACAACTTCTCGATCTCCCTCGACGGGTTCGCCACCGGTGAGCCGCAGACACTCGAGGCCCCCTTCGGCCACGCAGGCCAACGGCTGCACGAGTGGATGTTCCGGACCCGGTTCTGGCACCAGATGGACGGCAGTCCCGGGGGCACGGTTGGCGCGGACAACGCCTTCGCCGAGCGCCACGAGCCGGGCTTCGGGGCCGAGATCATGGGCTCCGGGAAGTTCGGCCCACCCGGCTGGCAGGACGACCCCGGCTGGAAGGGCTGGTGGGGACCGAACCCGCCCTTCCACACGCCGACGTTCGTGCTCACCCACCGGCCGCGCTCCCCGATCCAGATGGAGGGCGGCACCACCTTCCACTTCCTCGACGCCACCCCGGCCGAGGCGCTCGAGCAGGCCCGCGCCTCGGCCGGCGGCCGGGACGTGCGGATCGGCGGCGGGCCGACGGTCGTGCGCGACTTCGTCGCCGCCGGGCTGGTCGACCACATGCACGTGGTCCAGGTGCCGGTCGTGCTCGGCCGCGGGGTGCGCCTCTGGGACGGCCTCGAGGCCCTCGAGGACACCTACGACATCGAGTCCGTCTCGACGCCGAGCGGCGTCACGCACCTGACCTTCACCACCAAGAGGGGGTGAGCGCGCCCTCGCGAACCGCTCAGCGAGCCTCGTTCTTGAGCGCCCGGCCCATCAGGGCCCCGACGACCTCGGCCGGTGGCCGCCCGTCGTGGACGACCGCCGCCACCTGCTCCACGATCGGCACCTCGACCCCGTGCGCGCTGGCCAGCTGCAGGATCGACTCGCAGGACTTCACGCCCTCAGCGGTCTGACGGGTCTGGGCGACGACGTCCGCGATGCTCATGCCCTGCCCGAGCTTGACCCCGAAGGCGTGGTTGCGGGACAGCGGCGACATGCAGGTCGCGATGAGGTCACCCACCCCCGCGAGCCCGGAGAAGGTCACCGGGTCGGCGCCCAGGGCCAGGCCGAGCCGCGTCGTCTCGGCCAGCCCGCGGGTGATGATCGAGGCCTTGGAGTTGTCGCCGAACCCCAGCCCCTCGGCCATCCCGACGGCGAGGGCGATGACGTTCTTCAAGGCTCCGCACAGCTCGGTGCCGACGACGTCGGTATTGGTGTATGGCCGGAAGTAGGGCGGGTTGGCGGCCGCTGCGACCTTCCCTGCCACGTCCTCGTCGACGCAGGCGACGACGCTGGCGGCGGGCTGCTTGCGCGCGATCTCCGGCGCGAGGTTGGGCCCGGACAGCACGACGATTCGCCGGGGGTCCACTCCCCCGACCTCCGCGATGACCTCGCTCATCCGCTTGGAGGTGCCGAGCTCGACCCCCTTCATGAGGGAGACCACGGCGGCGATGTCGCCGAGCACCTCACCCCACTCGCCGAGGTTGGCCCGCAGGGTCTGCGAGGGCACAGCCAGCACGATGATGTCCGCGGCGTCGGCCGCCTCGGCCGGGTCGGTGGTGGCGCTCACCGCCGGTGGCAGCGCCAGGTCGGGCAGGTACTCCGCGTTGCAGCCCGCGTTGACCTGGTCCACGACCGTCTGTCGCCGGCCCCACATGCGGACCGTGGTGCCACCGTCGGCGAGCACGCTCGCGAAGGCGGTTCCCCAGCTGCCGGTGCCGAACACCGCCGCCTGGGTCATCCGGCATCCTCCTGGCGCCTCGGGGCCCGGCGGAAGTTGCCCGTCGTCGGCAGCCCGTGCTTGCGGGAGTCGAACCGGTCAGCCGGCGCCTTCTCACCCCGCAGCACCTCGAGCTCGGCGGTGATCGCGGTCATGATGCGTCCGGTCGCCTCACGCAGCACCGTTGCCGTGACCGGCTTGTCGTAGAGGTCCTCGAGGTCGACCGGCTTGCCCGCCCGCACGTGCATCGTCTTGCGGGGGAACAGCCGCACCCGCTTGGAGTAGGGCGCCAGGACCTCCTGCGGTCCCCACTGCGCCACCGGGATGACCGGGCACCGGGTCATCAGCGCGATCCGGGCGGCGCCGGTCTTGCCGACCATCGGCCACAGGTCGGGGTCGCGGGTGAGCGTGCCCTCGGGGTAGACGCCGACGCACTTGCCCTGGTTCTCGATGGCCGACAGCGCGGCGCGGAAGGCCTCGGCGGCCTGGCCGCTGTTGCGGTAGACCGGGATCTGCTGCGCGCCGCGGACGAGTGCTCCCACCAGCGGGATCCGGAACACCGACTCCTTCGCGAGGTAGTAGACCTCGCGGCCGTTGTCGTACATGAAGTGCGCGAAGGTCAGCGGCTCGACGTAGGACAGGTGGTTGGGGCAGACGACGAAGCCGCCCGTCCTCGGCAGGTTCTCGGTGCCCTGCCAGTCGCGCTTGGTGAGCAGCACGAGCAGCGGCCGCACGATGACCACCACGACGCGGTAGGCGAGGGGCAGTCGGCGCTGGCCGCTGTCGGTCACGGGGTCTCCAGGTTCGACGGGGTTGGGGCGTGAGCATCCTCGCCGTTCGCGGGGTCGGTGTCGAGCAGCGGCGCGCACGCTGGGACGATCGTGCGATGTCCGCTCGCGCCGACTGGCACCTCGTCGTCCCCGTCAAGGGTGGGGCGGCTGCGAAGTCGCGCCTGCACCCGCCGACCGGGGTGGCGCGCGAGGACCTGGCGCTCGCCCTCGCCTCGGACTGCCTCACGGCGTGCAGTGCCGGTATGCCGGCCGGCCGGCTCCTCGTGGTCACCTCCGACCAGCGGGCGGCCGAGGTCGCACACCACGCCGGTGCCGGGGTCGTGCCCGACCCCGGCGGGGGGCTGAACGCGGCGGTCGACGCCGGCCTCGGCGCGGTGGTGTCGGCGGCGGGGCTGCAGGCGCCCGTGGCCGTCCTGCTCGGCGACCTGCCCGCGCTGCGCCCGGCCGACCTGAGGACGGCACTGGGCGCCGCCGCGGCATACCCCCTGGCGGTGGTGCCCGACGCGGCCGGTGGGGGGACCGTGCTGCTCACGGCGCTGGAGGCGCACCGGCTCGTGCCGCGCTTCGGGGCGGGGTCCGCCGCGAGGCACGAGGCGGGCGGCCACCGCCGGCTGGACCTCGACCTGGCACGCCTGCGCACCGATGTCGACGACGACACCTCCCTGGCCGCCGCGGTGCGCCTCGGGGTGGGGGCGGCGACCACCGCCGTGCTCGACGGCGCGGCTACGCTGCCGGACATGCAGGCGAGCGTGCACACCTTCGACGAGGACAGCGGCGCCGGGTCGGTGCTGCTCGACGACGGTCGGGAGGTGGCCTTCAGCGGCGAGGTGTTCGCTGCGAGCGCGCTGCGGCACGTGCGGCCCGGCCAGCGGCTGAGCATCGAGGTGGACGGTGACGGCGACGACGTGTCGCGGCTGTGGCTGGTCGGCGTGGGGGACGACCAGACCATCGGCTGAGGCAGCCGCCGCCCCACCGCCCTCCTTGTTGCTGCGCCGCACTGCGTTGCGATGCCACGCACGCATCTCACCCAACGGAGCGAGACTGACGCCGCAGTCGGTCGTGGACTGGTCAGTCGACCTCGTAGTCGGCGCCGAGCGCGTCGAGCTTGTCGGAGAAGCGCTCGTAGCCGCGGTAGATCAGCTCGATGCCGTGCACCTTCGACTGGCCCTCGGCCGCCAGTGCCGCGATGAGGTAGCTGAACCCGCCGCGCAGGTCGGGCACCATGATCTCGGCCCCCTTGAGCGGCGTCGGACCGGAGATGACCGCGCTGTGGCGGAAGTTCGCCCGCCCGAACCGGCACGGCGAGCCGCCCAGGCACTCGCGGTAGAGCTGGATCACCGCGCCCATCTCGCCGAGCGCGTCGGTGAAGCCGAGCCGGTTCTCGTAGACCGTCTCGTGGACGATCGACAGGCCCGTGGTCTGGGTCAGCGCAACGACGAGTGGCTGCTGCCAGTCGGTCATGAACCCCGGGTGCACGTCGGTCTCGAGCACGAGCGAGTTGAGCGGCCCGCCGGGGTGCCAGAACCGGATGCCCTCGTCGTCGATCTCGAAGGCGCCGCCGAGCTTCCGGAACACGTTGAGGAACGGCATCATCGGCTGCTGCTGGGCGCCGCGTACGTAGATGTCGCCCCCGGTGGCCAGCGCCGCGCACGCCCAGGAACCGGCCTCGATCCGGTCAGGGATGGCGAGGTGGTCATAGCCTCCCATCCGCTCGACGCCCTCGATCTTGATGACCCGGTCGGTCTCGACGCTGATGATCGCGCCCATCTTCTGCAGCACCGCGATGAGGTCGAGGATCTCCGGCTCCACCGCCGCGTTGCGCAGCTCCGTGACGCCGTTGGCGCGCACGGCCGTCAGCAGCACCTGCTCGGTGGCGCCGACGCTGGGGTAGGGCAGGCTGATCCGGGCACCGCTGAGGCCGTCGGGAGCGGTCAGCCGCAAGCCCTCAGGGCGCTTCTGGACGTCGGCCCCGAAGTGGCGCAGCACGTCGAGGTGGTAGTTGATGGGCCGCTCGCCGATGCGGCAGCCGCCAAGGTCGGGGATGAAGGCCTCGCCGAGCCGGTGCAGGAGTGGGCCGCACAGCAGCACGGGCACCCGCGAGGAGCCGGCGTGCGCGTCGATGTCGGCGACGTGGGCCTGCTCCACGTTCGTCGGGTCGAGGAGCAGCTCACCGTCGCGGTCGGTGGAGTCGATCTTGACGCCGTGCAGCTCGAGGAGCCCGGAGACGATCTTGACGTCCGAGATCTCGGGCACGCCCCGCAGGCGGCAGCGGTCCTCGGCCAGCAGTGCCGCGACCATCGCCTTGGACACCAGGTTCTTGGCGCCGCGCACCTCCAGGTCACCGACCAGGGGTGCACCGCCGTTGACGGTGAGGATGTTCGCCATTGCCCAAGCATCCCAAACGACGGCGGAGGCCGACACCCCGAGGGGTGCCGGCCTCCGTGCGGTGCGCTGCTCAGGCCTTCTTGGCGGCGCGCTTGGTCGTCGTCTTCTTGGCGGTCGTCTTCTTCGCAGTGGTCTTCTTGGCGGGCGCCGACTTCGTGGCTGTCGTCTTCTTGGCCGGCGCCGTCTTCTTGGCGCTGACCTTCTTCGCCGTGGTCTTGCGGGCCGGTGCCGCCTTCGTCGCGGTGGCCTTCTTCACCGTCGTCCTCGTGGCGGGCGCCGTCTTCTTGGTCGTGGTCTTCTTGGCGGTCGCCTTCTTCGCGGACGACGCCTTGGCCGTGCTCGTCTTCGCGGCGGCCTTCTTCGCCGGTGCAGCCTTCTTGGCGGTCCCGGAGGCGGCCTTCCTCGCCGGCGCAGCCTTCGCGGCGGACCCGGTGGCAGCCCTGGTCGCGGTGCCCGCGGCGGCGCGTGCGCCGGCCACTGCTGCCTTCGGCAGGGAGCTCGGCTTCTTCACCACGTCCTTGAACGCCGAGCCGGCACGGAACTTGGGGACGACGGTCTTCTTGATCTTGACCGTGGCGCCGGTGCGCGGGTTGCGCCCGGTGCGGGCCGCGCGGGCCGACCGCTCGAACGTCCCGAAGCCGGTGATGGCGACGCTGCCGCCCTTGGCGACCTCGCGGATGACGACGTCAACGACCGCAGTCAGGGCGTCGCTGGCGGCCTTGCGGCTCCCGAGACGGGACTCGAGCTCCTTGATCAGTTCTGCCTTGTTCACGTCTTACCCTCCACAGGGTGTGTGCCGCCGGACCCCTTGCCCGACGAGGTGAGGGTCGGGCCGCTGCCCGACTTGGGTCTGACGTTAGGGGTCAACCGCGTGAGAGTCCACCATCCGGGCACGCAGATTCTTATGTGTCACAACGGAATCTGGGCTACTCAGACGCTCAGATGGCCACGCGGCCCCTGCGGGAAGCTCGCCGGGTGTCCGGCGTGGGAGAAGCCGCCGCAGATGGCATGCAACGAATCACCTTGTGCACCAATGGAACTCGCATGCCCTGCGAGAACCGGTCCCTGACCAGCAGCATCGTCCAGCCGCCAGGAAGGCGTTGCGCGGCCGGGCACCCGGGGCCGGACCCGGGCGTGCCAACTTCCGCGCGCCTCGACACGGCGTGTCGCGTCAGGCGACCGTCGTGGTGGGCTTGTAGCTGGGACGCCGGCTCTCGAAGTCGGTCACGTCCTGCTCGTGCCGCAGCGTGAGGCTGATGTCGTCGAGCCCCTCGAGCAGACGCCAGCGGGTGTAGTCGTCGACCTGGAACGGCGCCACGATGTCGCCGGCGGTGACCGTCCTCGAGACGAGGTCGACGGTGACCGAGGCACCGGGCTGGTTCTCCAGGTACTTCCAGATGAGCTCGATGTCGTCCTGGGCCAGCTCGGCCGTCAGCAGGCCCTGCTTTCCGCTGTTGCCGCGGAAGATGTCGGCGAAGCGCGAGGACAGCACCACCCGGAAGCCGTAGTTCATCAGCGCCCAGACGGCGTGCTCCCGCGAGGAGCCGGTCCCGAAGTCGGAACCCGCGACGAGAACCGACCCCGCGGCATACGAGGGGTTGTTGAGGATGAACGTCTCGTCCTTGCGCCAGGCAGCGAACAGGCCGTCCTCGAAGCCGTCCCTGGTGATGCGCTTGAGGTAGACCGCCGGGATGATCTGGTCCGTGTCGACGTTGCTGCGGCGAAGCGGCACCCCGATCCCGGTGTGCGAGGTGAACTTCTCCATCACTTGCTCCCCTCGGTGGCGTCGACCAGGTCGGCGGGACTGGACAGGGTGCCGCGCAACGCCGTTGCCGCGGCCACGAGTGGGCTGACGAGGTGGGTGCGCCCACCCTTGCCCTGGCGCCCCTCGAAGTTGCGGTTGGACGTCGAGGCGCACCGCTCCCCCGGTGCGAGCTGGTCCGGGTTCATGCCCAGGCACATCGAACAGCCGGCGAGGCGCCACTCGGCGCCGGCCGCGCTGAACACCTTGTCGAGTCCCTCGGCCTCGGCCTGCAGCCGGACTCGCGTGGACCCTGGCACCACGAGCATCCGCACGCCCTCGGCCACCGTGCGGCCGTTGACGATCTCCGCGGCCGCCCGCAGGTCCTCGATCCGACCGTTGGTGCAGGAGCCGACGAACACCGTGTCGACGCGGATGTCCCGCAGCGGTGTGCCGGCGGTCAACCCCATGTACTCCAAGGCGTGCCGGGCCGCCGCCTTGTCGTTCTCGTCGCCCATCGTCTCGGGATCGGGGACGGACTCGCCCAGCGGAAGGCCCTGGCCGGGGTTGGTGCCCCAGGTGACGTAGGGGGTCAGGGAGGTCGCGTCGAGGTCCACCTCGACGTCGAACACTGCGTCGTCGTCGCTGCGCAGCTGGGCCCAGTCGGCGACGGCGGCGTCCCACTGATCCCCTGTCGGGGCGTGCTCGCGACCCTTGAGGTAGGCCAGCGTCGTGTCGTCGGGGGCGATCATGCCGGCCCGCGCGCCGGCCTCGATCGACATGTTGCAGACGGTCATCCGGGCCTCCATCGACAGGGAGCGGATGGCGCTGCCGCGGTACTCCAGGACGTAGCCCTGGCCGCCACCGGTCCCGATCTTGGCGATGACCGCGAGGATGATGTCCTTGGCCGTGACCCCGGGCTGGAGCTCGCCCTCGACGTTGACCGCCATGGTCTTGAACGGCTTGAGCGGCAAGGTCTGCGTGGCCAGCACGTGCTCGACCTCGGAGGTGCCGATGCCGAATGCCAGCGCGCCGAACGCACCGTGGGTCGAGGTGTGCGAGTCCCCGCAGACGATGGTCATGCCGGGCTGGGTCAGGCCGCGCTGCGGGCCGACGACGTGGACGATGCCCTGCTCGGCGTCGCCCATCGGGAAGAGCCGCACGCCGAACTCCTCGCAGTTGCGCCGCAGGGTGTCGACCTGGGTCTTGCTGACCTTGTCGGTGATCGGTCCGGGCGTCGTCGGGACGTTGTGGTCCTCGGTGGCCAGCGTGAGGTCGGGCCGGCGCACCTTGCGTCCGGCGAGGCGCAGCCCGTCGAAGGCCTGCGGGCTGGTCACCTCGTGGACGAGGTGCAGGTCGATGTAGAGCAGGTCCGGCTCACCCTCGCTGCGTCGCACGACATGGGCGTCCCAGACCTTCTCGGCGAGCGTTCCC
>JAICSZ010000105.1 GCA_025936615.1 Pedococcus sp.
GGTGGGTGAGGGTCCCGGGCGAGGTGCGGGGCGTGGGCACTGCTGTCACGCGGACCATCGTAAGTGCCGCCACCGACACCCGCTGACGTGTACCTGCGGCGCCCGGCCACGCGGCATACGCTCGGCTCATGGCGACCCCACGCGAGACGACCCCCATCGAGGACTATGCCGTCCTGGGCGACACGCAGACCGCGGCGCTGGTGAGCCGCGCCGGGTCGATCGACTGGCTGTGCCTGCCCGAGTTCGACTCCCCCGCCTGCTTCGCGGCACTCCTCGGCAGCCCCGAGAACGGCCGGTGGCTGCTGGGCCCCAAGGCTGAGGCGCGCACCACGCGGCGCTACCTGGAGCACTCGTTCGTGCTCGAGACCACCCACGAGACCGACACCGGCACGGTGCGGGTGACCGACCTGATGCCGGTCGGCGACCGCCGCGCCGACGTGGTGCGCAGCGTCACCGGCGTCGAGGGCACGGTCACGATGGAGCACGAGTGGGTGGTGCGGTTCGGGTACGGCAGGGTGCGCCCCTGGGTGTCGCACGACGTGGGACACCGGCTCGACAGCGACGTCATCTCGGCGGTGGCCGGCCCCGACATGCTCGTGCTGCGCGGCAGCCGCCTGCCGCGGGCGAAGGACGGCCGCCACGTCGACGAGTTCGAGGTCCGGGCCGGCGAGACGTTCACCTTCTCCACGACCTGGTTCCCCTCCTACGAGCCGGTGCCGCCGCCGCTCGACATCGACTCGCGGCTCAAGGAGACCATCGAGGTCACCAACCGGTGGGCGGCGCAGTGCGACTACGACGGACCGCACCGCGAGCTGGTGGTGCGCTCGCTGCTCACGCTGCGGCTCATGACCCACTCGAGCTACGGCGGGATCGTGGCCGCCCCGACGACCAGCCTGCCCGAGGACTTCGGCGGCGAGCGCAACTGGGACTACCGCTTCTGCTGGCTGCGGGACGCGTCGCTGACGCTGGAGGCCCTGCTCGCGTCCGGCTACCTCACCGAGGCGCGGCTGTGGCGCAACTGGCTGCTGCGCGCCGTGGCCGGCGACCCCGAGGACCTGCAGATCATGTACACCATCGACGGGTCCCGCCAGCTGGCGGAGCGCACCATCGACCACCTGCCCGGGTATGCCGGGTCGACACCGGTGCGCGTCGGCAACGGTGCCGTGGACCAGCGCCAGAGCGACGTGCTCGGTGAGGTGATGATCGCCCTCGACGAGGCGCGCGGCCGCGGTCTGGAGCTCTCGAGGCAGGCGTGGTCGATGCAGCGGGCGCTCGTGCAGAACCTCGCGGAGCACTGGGAGGAGCCGGACAACGGGCTGTGGGAGATCCGCGGACCCCTACGACACTTCACGCACTCCCGGGTGATGGTCTGGGCGGCGTTCGACCGGGCGGTCAGGGGGGTCGAGGAATGGGGCCTGGACGGGCCCGTCCAGCGGTGGCGGGAGCTGCGCGACGCGGTGCGCGACGAGGTGCTGTCCAAGGGGTTCGACACGGCGCGCAACACCTTCACCCAGCACTACGACACCACCGAGGTGGACGCCTCCCTGCTGCTCATCCCGATGGTGGGCTTCCTGCCGCCTGACGACCCACGCGTCCAGGGCACGGTGGCGGCCATCGAGCAGGACCTCATGCGCGGCGGGTTCCTGCTGCGCTACCGCACGCAGTCGGGGGTGGACGGGCTGAGCGGCGACGAGCACCCGTTCCTCGCCTGCTCGTGGTGGCTGGTGAGCGCGTACGCGATGGGCGGGCAGGTGGACAAGGCGACCGAGCTCATGGACCGCCTCGCCGGGCTGTTCAACGACGTCGGCCTGGTGTCGGAGGAGTACGACCCGGAGGGGAAGCGCATGGTGGGCAACTTCCCGCAGGCCTTCTCGCACCTGGCGTTCATCGGAGCCGCGCACGCGCTGGCCCAGGCGCAGTCCAAGGGCTCCGCCGACGCCGGCTCGCGGCAGCCCTCGGACTCATGAGCGACGGCCGGAAAGGCGCCGACCTGGCGGCCGACCTCGCCCTCCTCGCAGCTGAGACCACGCGACTGCTCGACACGGCACGGTCCCTGACCGACCCCTCCGCGGCCTCCCTGTGCGAGGGGTGGAGCCGCGGGCACGTGGCCACCCACCTCGCGCGCAACGCCGAGGCCATCGGCCGGCTCGCCGACTGGGCGTTGACCGGCACACCCCGGGAGATGTACCCGGGTGGGGCCGACGGCCGCGACCGGGCGATCGAGGCTGGCGCGCGTCGAGGGGTCGACGCCCTGGCCGAGGACCTGGCCGACACGGCTGCGACGCTCGTCCCGAGGCTGCAGGCGCTCTCCGGGCCGCTCGCCGCCGACGAGGTCGAGCTGCGCGGCGGCTACCGGCTGCCGTCGATGCGCCTGCCGTTCACCCGCCTGCGCGAGGTGGTCTACCACCACGTGGACCTCGACGCGGGGTTCGGCTTCGCCGACGTCGAGGGGGACCTGCTGTGCCGGTTCGTGGGCGACGCGGTGTCCCGCCTGGAGCTCGGCCGGCACCCGCCTGCCCTGCGGCTCACCAGCGACGAGGGCGACACCTGGACCGTCGGTGGAGGGACCACGTCCGTCACCGGCACGAGGGCCGGCCTGCTGCTCTGGCTGGCCCGGCGGATCCCGGACGGCGTGCGTGCGCAGGGTCGCGAGCTGCCGTCCCTGCCGCGTGGTGCATAGCCGGTCGGTCCGCCAGGCGGCGCCGCACTACGTCAAATGCCGTAGTGGGACATCCGGCTCACGGCCGTACGGTCGCCGGCCGCTGAGTCGGACGATGGTGGGATGCACGCACCTGTCGTCACATCGCTGGGACACGCCGGCCTGCGGATCGAGGCACCAGCACTGACCATGCTGTGCGACCCATGGCTCTCGCCGGGCGGGACCTTCATGGGCTCGTGGTTCCAGTTCCCCGACAACTCCCACCTGCGACGTCCGGACATCCTGAACTGCGACTGGGTCGCCATCTCCCACGAGCACCTCGACCACCTGGACCTGCCACTGCTGCGGAGCCTGCCCGAACGCGTGCGCATCGTGATCCCGCGCTACCCCGCCCCGGAGATGTACAACCGCATCCGCGAGGCGGGCATCCGAAACGTCGTCATCGAGCTGGAGAGCTGGGAACGGCTCTCGCTCAACGACCGCGGCGACTGGGTGACGGTGATCCAGGAGCAGTCGCCGATGTGCCATGACGCAGCGGTGCTGGTGTATGCCGATGGGCACGCCATCATGCACACCAACGATGCGCGGCTGTCCGTCGCCCAGGTTCGGCGCGCGGCCGAGGAGGTCGGCCGGCCCATCGACCTGATGGGCGTGCAGATGTCCGGCGCCTCCTGGCACCCCGTGTGCTACGAGTACCCGCCCGAGGTGATGGCGTCCATCAGCGCCGCCAAGCGCAGCGGGAAGTTCAAGGCGGTGAGCCGCCTGCTGCGTTCGGCGCCACCGCGGATCGCGATGCCCTACGCCGGCCCGCCATGCTTCCTCGACCCCGCACTCGCGCACCACAACGCCTCCATCGCCGCGCCCGGGATCTTCCCAGACCAGTCACAGGCGGTTGCCTACCTGCGCGACCGGCTGCCCCGGCAGGAGTCCCTGTCGCTGATGCCGGGCGACCGCCTCGATCTCGCCACGGGCGAGGTCGACCCTGACCCACGGTGGGCGCAGTTCTCCTACGACGACACCGACCAGTACCTCGAGGCCTATGCCGCGAGGCGGCGCTCGGAGCTGGAGGCCGTCTACGCGGAGTATCCGGACCCGCCGTCCGGAAGCGGCCTGCCCCAGAGGTTCAGGGAGCACTTCTGCGACCTCGGCGCGTTGTCCGACTACTTCCTGCAGCGGATCGGGATGACCGTGCGGTTCGTCGTGTCGGGTGCCGACGGAGGAACGTGGGACGTGGACCTCGGCCCCCACGGCTGTCAGGTCCACCTGCAGCCCGGCGACGTCGACCCGCAGTACCGCATCTCCGTCGAGGCACGCTGGCTGGACGCCGTGCTCACCGGCCGGATGCGGTGGGAAGACCTCTTCCTGTCGCTGCGCATCTCGGCCTGGCGTGAACCGGACCGGTACAACGACTACCTCGTGGGACTGCTCAAGCACGCCGATGCCGGCGCCCTCGAGGCCGTCGAGCGCTTCGAGAGCGACCGGGACCCCCACGACACGATCGTGCTGGTGGAGGGCGACCGGGAGTGGGCGGTCAGCCGCTACTGCCCCCATGCCGGCGAGGACCTCACCGAGGGAGCAGTGATCCGTGACGGGGTGCTGCGCTGCCTCGGGCACAACTTCGACTTCGACCTCGCGAGCGGTGAGTGCCTCAACGCCCGCTGCGACCCGCTGGTCAGCCGACTGACGGAGCGCCAGGCGACCTTCCAGTGACCAGGTAGCGCACGGTCTGCAGGATGTTCCGCACCGTCGCCGCCGCTGACGGGTCACGCAGGAAGGTCAGGTCCATCGCCACGCGGCTCGGGACCAGGTGGTGGAGGTACCAGTCCTCCGGGTCGTCGAGCCCGCTGAGCATGGCGTGGTCGTCCCGCAGCGTGATCTGCGTTGGTCCGGTCAGCCCGGGGGTGTGGTCCAGCACCCAGGCCAGCTCCTCCGGGTACTTGGCACCCAGCGCAGGGGTCTCGGGGCGCGGCCCGACGAGCGTCATCTCGCCGAGCAGGACGTTGAGCAGCTGTGGAAGCTCGTCCAGGCTCGTGCGGCGCAGGAACCCGCCGACGGCGGTGATCCTGGTGTCCCCAGGGGCCGTGACCTCTGGCCCTCCCCTGCTCACCTGCATGGTCCGGAACTTGTAGATCGTGAACGGCTGGCGGTCGTGCGAGAGCCGCAGCTGCCGGAACAGGATGGGCCCCGGACTGGTCACCTTCACCAGGACAGCGATCGTGACCAGGGCCGGGCTGAGCAGGACGAGCCCCACGACGGAGGCGACGATGTCGAGGGTGCGGCGAAACCGCGACACCCTGACGCGGACCTGGACAGGCTCCACCGCGCTCACCCGGTCCCCGAGGCGACCAGGATGGTCCCGAAGGTGCCCACTGCGGCGGCCACGTCCTGGGTGAGGCCACGCTGCAGCGACGAGGGGGTCATGTGCGTCCAGAGCTCCGCCCCCTGGTTGGACCTGGCGCGCAGGGCCTCGACCAGCGCGTTGTCGCCGAGCCCCGGGTCGGTGAGCTGGTACGTCCCGCCCTTGTACGGCTGTCCCCAGGTCCAGATGTCGACTGCCTTCGCTCCCTCGGCGAGCGGGATGTCGACGAACGTGTGGACGTCCGCCTCCGCCTGAGCCTTGGTGCCCGAGTACTTCCCGGGGTGGGCAAGCGCCTTGCGCGCCTGGAGGCGGACCATCCCACCCCATCGCCGTGCGGCCTCCACCCAGATCGCTGTCATCGCCTCGTCGGTGCTGGTGCCCCACCCCTCGTACTCGCTGTCGGAGCGCAGCCCAGCGCTCAGGTCGAGGACGTCGAGGCCGCCCTGGCGCACATAACCGTCGACAGCGGCAATCGTCGTGGCAGGGTTCCTGGCGTTCTCGCGGGCGGCGCAGAGCTTCATCGCCGTGCTTGCCGAGCTTCCTTGCCAGGCAAGGCAGCCCAGCTCAGGCACGATCATGTCGATCATGACCTTGCGTCCGGGCAACCTGGTGTGGACGTCACGAGTGGCCTGCCCCAGGAACCTCGTGGCGTCGGCGGCGTCCATCTTGTCGTTGTACCCCAGCTCGTCCGCGATCTTGACCCCGTCGACGCCCGGACGGTCCGCCAGCGAGACCACCGCGTCGAGGACGGTGGCGTAGGTCGCCGGTCCCGCGCGCCACGCGCGAACCAGGTCGGTCTCGACCCACACCCGGGCACCGCGTGCGGCGACGGCCTCGGCGAGGGCGACGTACTGGGGGCGGGCCTGGCCGGGGTCATCCGCGCGCGTCGTCCGCACCGTCGGCTGCGTCGTGGGATGTGGAGGACTGGCACCGGCACCGGAGCACCCCACGAGCAGCGTCGCCGTCAGCGCGACCACGCCCAGTCCGAGCCCGCGAATCGGGGTCATGTCGCCGCCGGTTGGCTCATGTCGTGGCCCCTCCGGGTCACTTTCCACATGGCGCCGATGACGAGCAGGTCGGTGAGGAGGTAGGCCGTGCTGCTCGCCCAGGCCGCCCCCAGCGCACCGTGCCGTGGGATGAGGAGGAAGTCGAGCGCGACCGTGGCCAGCAGTCCCACCGTCAGGAGCATGGAGTTGAGCCCCGGCCGGCCGGAACCCATCAGGAACGCGCTCCCGATGCCGGCTGCCGGCTCAGCGACCAGGCCCAGCGCGATGATCGCCGCCGGCCACACAGCCGACCGGAACTCGGAGCCGTAGACCAGCGGCAGGAGCGGGAACGCGAGTAGCGCGAGGACACCACCCGCAGCCAGCCCGAGCATGACCAGCCGCGGTACCGCCCGCCGTGCCCGCGTCGCGAAGCCGTCCGTCCCGCCGCTGGCCACCCTGGGGTAGGCCACCCAGGTCACGGCCAGCGCCGGGAGCCGGAGCAGCTCGGCGTACTTCGAGGCGACAGCGTAGATGCCCACCGGTGCCGGCCCCGCCAGGGCACCGAGCACGATGAAGTCCAGTCGCAGGTTGAGCAGGCCCACGACGCCACCGACCTGGTTGCGCAGCCCGAAGCGAACCATGCGCACGGCCAGCTGCCGGTCGGGGCGACCGCCACGTGGTGCACCCCGTGACGCGGCCCGGTTCCTGATCCGCAGCCAGGTCCCTACCGCGACGACGACGTCGGCGATGAGGAGGGACAACACCAGCAGCCAGCCGCCCCGCGCACCCACGAGCCACAACCCCACGAAGGCGGGGACGAAGGCCGCCTCCTCGGCCGCGGTGGCGATGTTGGATCCCCTGGAGTCACCCTGCGCCTGTAGGCACGCCTTGCCCACGGCCACGGGAAGCTGCGTGGCGACGGTGACGCCGGCAACGACGAGCACCGCGGTCGAGGCGGTGATGAGGTGACCACTGAGCACCGGGATGAGCCCCATCCACACCAGCGTCCCCAGGAGGGCGCCGCAGGCCATGACGGCGTGGATCGTCGGCCACAGCCGAGGGTCCATCCGGTCCTCGCCCGCCACGAAGTAGCCCATGGCTCCGGGCAGGCCGCACGCCGCGAGAACTCCCGCCAGACCGGGAAGGACGCGCAGGAGGGTCAGGAGACCGACGTCGGACGCACCGCCGGTGCGCGCCACCATCACGGTCACGAGGGCCACCGACGCCAGGGCCACGAGCCGGGCACCGAGGTTGTCCACGACGGACCGCCCCGGCCGTCGCAGCATGGCTCGGAAGGCAGGTCGGGAGCGCTCGGGCGACCTCAGCGA
>JAICSZ010000103.1 GCA_025936615.1 Pedococcus sp.
ATCCGCTTCTCGCCGGCCGACAGGCCGCGGTCCTTGTCGCGACGCCACAGGTCGCGGACGACCTCGGCGACCTTGATGACGTCACCGGAGGCAAGCTTCTCGAGGTTGGCCTTGTAGCGGCGCGACCAGTTGGTCGGCTCCTCGGTGTGGGGGGCCCGCAGCACGGCGAAGACCTTGTCGAGTCCCTCCTGACCGACGACGTCACGGACGCCGATGTCCTCGCAGTTGTCCGCAGGGACCTCGATCGTCAGGTCGCCCTGGGCCACCTTGAGCTTGAGGTAGATCTTCTCCTCGCCCTTGATCGTGCGGGTGTTGATTTCTTCGATCAGTGCAGCCCCGTGGTGGGGGTACACGACCGTCTCGCCGACCTTGAAAACCATGTGCTGTTTTCCCCTTTCGCGAACTCAAGGATAACACGACACGCCGACGGCAGGAAAGCCGAGCAAGTGCCGTTTGCGCTGGTCAGGGGCCCGCAAAGGCCTTGTGGGACAGCGAATTCGGTCTTGACAGAAAGGGCCGTTCCATGCAACGCGCGGATAGACACGGCGCGGGCGCCGGGGCAGCGCGCTGCGGTTGCGGGCCGCCGCTAGGCTGTCCACGTGATCCGCCGAACCCTGTTGGCCCCGCGCAACGGTGGCCGTTCCACGTCCCTGCGCCGCCTCCTGCCGGTGGCTGCGCTCGGCGCCGCGCTGGCGCTCTCGGCCTGCCAGACGCAGTCCCCGATCCAGACCGACGTGACCTACGACCCCGCCGACGGCGTGCCCGTCGACCTGGGCGCGGTCCAGCTGCGGGACCTCGTGGTGATCAGCAGCGGCAAGGGCCAGACCGGCGTGCTGTCCGCGGCGGCGAGCAACACGGGGACCTCCTCGACGCGCATCGCCTTCGCCCTCGGCAGTGGTTCACCGGTGTACGCCGAGGTCCCGGCCGGCTCCCAGGAGCGGCTCTCCGGAAGCACACAGGTCCAGCTGCCGTCCGTGCCGGTGTCGCCCGGTGACGTCGTCAAGCTGACCGTCCAGTCACCCAGCGCACCAGTCGCCGTCGTCGACGTGCCGGTGCTTCCGCCCACGGACCACTACGCCACGATGAGCCCGACCACCGCGCCTACGAGCTCGCCGACGACCGCCACGCCCTGAGGGACTCAGCGCGACTCGAACTTGTAGCCCAGCCCCCGGACCGTGACGATGTGCCTCGGCTGCGCCGGGTCCGGCTCGATCTTCGCGCGCAGCCGCTTGACGTGGACGTCGAGCGTCTTGGTGTCGCCGACGTAGTCGCTGCCCCACACCCGGTCGATCAGCTGCCCGCGGGTGAGCACGCGCCCGGTGTTGCGCAGCAGCATCTCGAGCAGCTCGAACTCCTTGAGTGGCAGCTGGGTGGGCTGCCCGCCGACGGTCACCACGTGCCGCTCGACGTCCATCCGCACCGGTCCCGCCTCGATGGTCGGCGGCACCAGCTCCTCGGGCTCCTGGCGCCTGCGCAGCACGGCCTTGATCCGGGCCAGCAGCTCCCGCGACGAGTACGGCTTGGTGACGTAGTCGTCTGCTCCGATCTCGAGCCCCACGACCTTGTCGATCTCGCTGTCCTTGGCCGTGAGCATGATGACCGGCACGGCGGACCGCTGGCGCAGCTGGCGGCAGACCTCGGTGCCGGACAGCCCCGGCAGCATGAGGTCGAGCAGCACCAGGTCGGCCCCGCTGCGGTCGAAGTCGGCCAGCGCCTCGGGCCCGGTCTCGGCCACCTCCACCTCGTAGCCCTCCTTGCGCAGCAGGTAGGACAGCGGGTCCGAGAACGACACCTCGTCCTCGACGACCAGGATCCGGGTCACTGGGCCACCTCCGGGCTCATGCTCGCTCCTGCGCTTCAGCCGTGTCCTGGTATGCCGCGTGGCCAGGGGCGGCGGGCGCCTCCTCGAGGGCGGCATCACGGGTGTGGTCGACCGCGGCGGGGAGCCGGATCGTGAACGTCGAACCGCGGCCCGGTTCGCTCCACACCGTGACCTCGCCGCCGTGGTTGGCCGCGACGTGCTTGACGATCGACAGGCCCAGGCCGGTGCCCCCGGTGGCACGGGAGCGCGCCGCGTCCACGCGGTAGAAGCGCTCGAAGATGCGCTCCTGCTCGTCGGGGGCGATGCCATGACCCTGGTCCGCGACGGTGACCTCGACGACGTCGTCCTTGAGCCGCGCGCCGACTGCCACCCGGGTACCCGGGTCGGAGTAGGCCACGGCGTTGCCGATCAGGTTGCGCACCGCCGTGACGAGCAGGTCCTCGTCCCCGTAGACCTTCAGGTCCGGCTCGCACGACTCCACCAGCTCGATCCGTCGCGCGTCCGCCCCGACCCGGGAGTGCTCGATCGCCTCACGCGTTGCGGCCGTGACGTCGACGAGCCGCGGCTGGTGCAAGGTGTCGGCCACCTGGAGGCGCGACAGCTCGACGATCTCCTTGACGAGCTGGGCGAGCCTGGCACTCTCGACCTGCATCCTTCCCGCGAACCGGGCAACCGCCACGGGGTCGTCCTTCGCGTCGATGACCGCCTCCGCGAGCAGACCCAGCCCCCCGACGGGCGTCTTGAGCTCGTGGCTGACGTTGGCGACGAAGTCGCGGCGCACCTCCTCGACGCGCGCCGCCTTGGTGTTGTCCTCGACGAGCAGCAGGACGTGGCTGCCGCCCAGTGGCGCGACGCGGGCCTGCATGACCGTGTGGCCCTGGCCCAGCGGACCCCTGGACAGCTCGAGCCGGGCCTCGCGGATCACGCCGTCGCGGCGCACCTGCCTCGCGAGGTGGCGCAGCTCGTCGTGGACGAGCTCCTCACCACGGACGAGGCCGTAGGCCACGGCGGACGGGGAGTTGTTGACCACCTTGTCGGCGGGGTCGACCACGATGCCGCTGGAGCGCAGGACCGCCAGCACGTCGCCGACACCGGCCGGCAGGGCGGGCGGGACAGCCGGGGCGGGCACCGCGGTCTGCTGGCGCTCGGAGTAGCGAACCGCGACGACCGCGATGGCACCGGTGAGCAGCCCGGCGAACCCCGCCAGGACCGCCGCGGTCGTCGCGTCCATGCCTCAAAGATACGGTGCCGTCGATGGTGATCCGGCCCACCGCACGAGCCCCCGCACCGGCGTCCCCAACTGTTCACCTGAGGTCACCCACCCGTTCACGGCCCCGTGGGAGCCTCAGCCGAACGCACCGCCGGCACCTGTGTGCCCTCACTCAAGGGAAGCAATGCGCAACGCCTTTCACGAGGACCTCGACACCATCTCCGACCAGCTCGTGGAGATGACCCGGCTGGCCGGCTCAGCCATGGGCCGGGCGACCACGGCCCTGCTCGACGCCGACCTGGCCCTGGCCGAGTCGGTGATCGCGGCCGACAAGCAGCTCGACGCGATGCGCGAGGAGCTCGACGCGCTGTCGGTCGACCTGCTGGCCCGTCAGCAGCCGGTAGCGACCGACCTGCGGATGGTCGTCACGTCGATGCGGATGAGCGCCGACCTCGAGCGGATGGGTGACCTGGCCCGGCACGTGGCGAAGGTGGCCCGGCTGCGCTACCCCGACTCAGCCGTGCCAGCGGACGTCCGCGCGACGATCCTGCAGATGGGCCAGGTGGCTGAGCGCATCGTCGCCAAGTGTGGACAGGTGATCGCCGCGAGGGATGTCCAGGAGGCCAAGACCCTCGAGCGCGACGACGACGCCATGGACGAGCTGCACCGTGAGCTGTTCAACCACCTGATCGATGGCACGTGGCAGCACGGCACCGAGTCCGCGGTCGACATGACCCTGGTCGGCCGCTACTACGAGCGGTTCGCCGACCACGCGGTCAGCGTCGCCCACCGCGTCGTGTACCTGGTCACCGGCGAGTGGGATGTCGCCGAGGACCACGAGGAGCAGGAAGACTCCCGCGAGGTGCGCTGATCCGCGGGTCGCCCCGCCCTTACTGCGCTCAGCGCCGGCCCTGGTTGGCGACGGCGGCGGCAGCTGCGGCCGCCGCCTCGGGGTCGAGGTACTCGCCCGGCTTCGTGGGCATGAAGTCGTCACCGAGGCTGTAGACGAGCGGCTGCCCGGTCGGGATGTTGAGCGCGGCGATGTCCTCGTCGCTGATCTGGTCGAGCTGCTTGACCAGTCCACGCAGGCTGTTGCCGTGGGCGACCACCAGCACGGTCTCGCCGGCGCGCAGGTCGTCCTGCAGCGGGCCCTCCCAGTACGGCATGAACCGTGCGATGACGTCCTTGAGGCACTCGGTCCGTGGTACCTCGATGCCGGCGTAGCGCGGGTCACCGCTCTGGTCGTACTCGGAGCCCGGCTCGATCGGCGGCGGCGGGGTGTCGAAGGACCGTCGCCACAGCATGAACTGCTCGTCGCCGTACTTCTCCCGGGTGGCCGCCTTGTCCAGGCCCTGGAGGGCGCCGTAGTGCCGCTCGTTGAGCCGCCAGTCCCGACGCACCGGGATCCAGTGGCGGTCGCACGTGTCGAGGGCGAGGTTCGCGGTGTTGATGGCCCGGCGCAGCACCGAGGTGTGCACCACTGTGGGCAGCAGCCCGTTGTCCCGCAACAAGTGCCCGCCGTTCACTGCCTCGGCACGACCCTTGTCGTTGAGGTCCACGTCGACCCATCCGGTGAACAGGTTCTTGGAGTTCCACTCGGACTCGCCGTGGCGCAGCAGGATCAGGGTGTGGGCCATGCCCGCAGCCTAGTGCGCCCGTTCCCTGCGCCTGGCGGCCGCCCGCTGCCCGTTGATGGCCGCCCTGAGCTCCGGGTCGTCCATGGCGAGGTAGACGAGCCCACAGTCCGCTGGACCGGTCGCGCCGGGCACGCACAGGGAGCACGCGTCCCCCGGCCGCAGGGGGCACCTGGGCACGGGGCCGCGACGTCTCGTGGTCACGCCACCATCGTCGGCTTCGGGCCGCGATCCGGGCAGGGGACTAGGTCCCGGAACCGTCCGGGCCCGGGTCGCCGTCGCGTTGCAGGATCGCCCGGAACGCCTCGAGGTTGCGCAGGGACTCGCCGCGGGAGACCCGCCAGTCCCACTCCTTGCGCATGGAGGAGATGAAGCCGAGCACCAGGAGCTCGTTGAAGTGTGCATCTGCCGCTTCCAGCAGGACCCCGAGGAGCTGGTCGACGTATGCCGCGTCGACGGCCTTGGCGGGGACCCGCCCGGTGACGTAGACGTCACCCATGGCGTCCGTCGCGTAGGCGAGCCCGGGGAGGCGCAGGTTCTTGCGCAGGAGGTAGCGGTAGAACTCGTCGTGGTTCTCGTCGGGCTTGCGGATGACGAACGCGGACACCGACAGGGCGTCCCGGCCGGCCACCAGGGAGGCCACCGTCTTGAGCTTCTTCTCCCCCGGCAGGGTGACCACGAGCTCGCCTTCGCGCGCGCCCGGTTCCCACTCGACGCCGGCAACCTCGAGGCACGACTGGACCAGGTCGACCAGGGGCGTCACGGCACGACCGCCGACGGGACTCCTGCCAGCGATCCGTTCGGCGACGGCGGGTCACCGCCACGGGCCCGGGCCCGGCACGCCTCGACGTAGACCTCGTAGAGCCGCTCGGTCGTGCGGTCCCAGCCGAACAGCGCGGCGTGCGCGATCGCCCTGCGCGACAGCACTTCTCGTCGCTCTGGGTCGAGCAGCAGGGACTCGAGGGCGTCCGCCCACTTGGGGGCCTGGTGACCATCCACCAGGATGCCCGCCTCACCCACGGCCGTGGGCAGGCCGCCGACGTCCGCGGCCACGACCGGGGTTCCACACGCCTGGGCCTCGACCGCCACCAGGCCGAACGACTCCGAGTGCGAGGGCACCGCCACCAGGTCGGCCGCGCGGTACCACTGCGCGAGCTCGGTGCGTGGGACCGGCTTGACGAAGCGGACCTGTGGGGCGATGCCAAGCTGCTGGGCCAGGTCGTCGAGGGCGTGTGGGTGCGCCAGCCCTGAGCCGGACGGCCCGCCGAGCACGACGACCACGAGCTCACCACTCCAGGACGGGTGGCGGGCGAGCAGCTCGGCAGCTGCCTTGACGACCACCTCAGGGCCCTTGAGCGGCTGGATGCGGCCGACGAACAACAACACCTTCGCGTCGGCCGGCAGGCCGACGGCGGCACGGGCCGCATGCACGTCGCCGGGCGAGAAGAGGGTCAGGTCCACCCCGGGAGGCACCACGACCACCTTGTCGGGGTCGGCGGCATACAGGTCCACGAGCTCGCGGCTCTCACCCAGCGTGTTCGCGATGAGGCGGTCCGCTGCCTCCACCACCTGCTCCTCCCCGATCTCCCGACCGGCGGGCTCGGGCTCGTCACCCTCGGCAAGGTGCTGGTTCTTCACCTTCGCCATGGTGTGCATCGTGTGCACGAGTGGGACCTGCCAGCGGTCGGCAGCCAGCCAGCCCACCTGCCCGGACAGCCAGTAGTGCGAGTGGACGAGGCTGTAGTGGTTCTCGGGCTGGTGGGCCCCCGTGCGCATGACCCCCGCCGTGAAGGCGCACAGCTGACCGGGCAGGTCACCCTTGCCCAGTCCTTCGTACGGACCAGCCATGATGTGCCGCACCAGGACACCCGGTTCGAGCTCGACCACCGGCGGCTGCTCCCCCGACGTGGCCCGGGTGAAGATCTCGACCTCGACCCCGCGGGCGGCGAGCTGGTGGGCGACCTCGACGACGTAGACGTTCATGCCGCCCGCGTCTCCGGTTCCCGGCTGTTCCAGTGGCGAGGTGTGCACGCTGAACATCGCGACACGGTCGATGCGGTCGCAGCAGCCCATGGCCTCGAGTCTGCCACGCCACGGCGGGGCAGCTACTTCGTGGCGGGCTGCTCCGCTCGAGCCTGCGAGGAGATGCTGAGGAAGCCGGCGTCGGTCCAGATGTGCACGTCGGTCCGCCCGGGCTCGCGCAGGTCGACGCCTCGTGCCACCGCCTGCGGCCCGGCCCCGATGCTGGTCCCCAGGACCGTGCTGTAGGCCGCGGCACCGTCGAGCGCTGAGGTGGCGATCCACTCGGCGCTCTTGCGCAGGTTGACCGGGCTCAAAGCGGGCCGGATGCCGACGGTGTCCGCCTTGTGGTCCAGGTGGAACACCAGGCCGTCCGCCCCCGGCACGGACGCGCCGATGCGCACGACGGGTCCGCCCAGCTCGATCCGCATCGTCAGCGGGAAGGAGTGGCCGTGGTCGTACACCCGGCCCAGGTACGTGGCCCGTCCGGGCAGAAAGACCAGGCTGTCGATGGCCACGTTGTCGACGTGGTGCTGGACGTGCTCACGGGTCCGGCCCCCCGAGACCTCCACGGTGCCCAGCACCGCTGACAGCGGCGACCCTCCGATGACGGTCTGGGCGAGCAGGTCGTCCCCGCGGTAGAGCCGCAGGCCGTCGGAGTACATCGAGAC
>JAICSZ010000264.1 GCA_025936615.1 Pedococcus sp.
GAACCTGCCCTGCCGACTCCTCGCCGGAGACCACGAGCGCGCGCCCACCGCCCTCGGCCACCCGGTGGGCGACCTCGAGCAGCAGGGTGGACTTGCCGACTCCCGGCTCGCCGGCGACGAGCAGCACGGCACCGGGCACCAGCCCGCCGCCGAGCACGCGGTCGAACTCGCTCACGCCGGTGCTGCGGGCCGCGGCACGGCGGGCGTCGACCTGGCCGATGGGCACCGCCGGGCGCTCGACCCGGGCCGCGGTGGTGGTGCGCACGGTGACCGCGCCGACCTCGCTGACGCTGCCCCAGGCCTGGCACTCACCGCACCGACCGACCCACTTGACCGTGCTCCAGCCGCACTCGGAGCAGCGGTACCCGCTGGCCTTCGTCGACGCCTTGGTTGCCATGGCGACAACCTACGGTGGCCGACCGACAGGGCGAACGGGCCACGCGGCATACGGCGCTGGTGCCCGTGGGTCGGTGCCGAAATGCCCGCGGCGCACCGACAGGAGCGAGCTCAGGCCCTCTCGACGACGGACTTGAGGCCCTCGAGCATGCCCTGCCAGTTCTGCGAGAACTGCTCGGCCTGCTCGGGGGAGTCGCAGCCGTCCTGGATGAGCGAGATGGTCGTGCCGTCCTCGCCCGAGGGCGTGAGCTCGTAGCGGACCAGGTGGTAGCTCTCCGGCTTGTCCTCGGCCCCCATGAGCGGGCTGTAGTGGGTGACCGCCAGGACTCGAGGCGGCTCGACGGTGACCACCTCACCCTTGTCCTGGTAGGGCTTGCCGTCGAACTCGCCGGACCAGGTGATCGGGCTGCCCACCTGCCAGTCGGTCTCGACGCGGCTGCCCATCATGTACTGCTCGATCAGCTCGGGGTCGGTGAGTGCCTGCCAGACCCGCCCCGGCGGGGCGGCGACCTCGGTCCGGGCCGTCGCATCGATGCCGCTCATCGGGACCTCCGTTCGTTGCGGTGGTCCCATCCTGCGCGCAAGTCAGTACCGCCGCCACCAGAGGTTGACTGCGTAGTCCACGTCGGTCCCGCCGTGCTCGGCCAGGATGCCTTCGGCGGCGGTCTCCGGGAATTCGATCCGCACGACGGACTCCAGGTCGTCCCTCGAGTCGAAGGTCCACGCGATGGTGAGCCGTTCGCGCGACCACCCCTGACGCCCCCAGAAGCGCTCCACCGCCACCGGGTCGTAGCCCGGGTAGGCCCGGGAGAACCAGTGCCCGAACGTCGAGCGCGTGACGTCGTTGTCGACCACGAACGCCGTCCCGCCCGGTCGTACGACGCGGTCCAGCTCGCGCAGGCCGGGCTCGCAGCCGGCGCCGAAGAAGTAGGCCCAGCGCGCGTGGGCGATGTCCACCGAGGCATCCGGCACCGGGAGCGACTGGGCAACCCCTTCCAGCACCCGCACCTGCCCAACACTCGAGATCCGTTGCCGCGCAAGGGCGACGAGCGGGCCATGAGGTTCCACACCGACCACCGACGCGCAGCCGAGCCCGAGGAACCGGGGCAGGTGGAAACCGCTTCCGCAGCCGATGTCGGCCAGGTCGGCGCCCTCGAACGGGTGCAGCGCCGCCATCGCGGCCTCGACCACCCCGGCCCGGTCGACGCCACGGTTCTCGACCTCGTAGACGTCGGGCGAGTCCCAGATGTTGGGGCTGCGGGTCGGCTCGTGGCTCGGCGCTGCCCTGCTCACCGGCGCCGGCGTCCCTTCGCCAGGGCCTGTGCCTCCAGGGTGGCGGGATGGACGAGGAGCGGGAGCATCTTGCGGGAGTAGGCGTTTCGTGCGGCCTTGACGCTGGCGAGGTGGGCCTCGCAACGGACCTCCAGCTCCGCGTAGCCCTCCTCGCCCATGAGCTCCACCAGCTCACCGCGGGTGCTGCGGAACACCGGCTCCCGGCCGACGTGCGCCTCCGGGTTCCCGGAGCAGTACCAGTCGAGGTCGTGACCGCCAGGCCCCCAGCCGCGGCGGTCGTACTCGGTGATGGTGACCTCCTGCCAGGACGACCCGTCGGGGAGCTCGACCTTGCGGTAGGTGCGGCGGATCGGGAGCTGCCAGCAGACGTCGGGCTTGACGGTGTGCGGCTGCTTGCCCGTGAACACCGCGTGCTGGTGCAGGGCGCAGCCGGCGCCGGCCGGGAAGCCCGGGCGGTTGAGGAAGATGCAGGCTCCGTCGACGACCTTGGTCTTCAGCGCGCCGTCCTCCTCCTCGGTCCACGCCGATGCCTTCGTCGAGCCCGGGTGGTGCTGCCACTCGTCCTCGCCGAGCTCCTTGACCACCCGCTTGACCCGACGGACGTCGTCGTCGTCGGTGAAGTGGGCACCCAGGGTGCAGCACCCGTCGTCGGGCCGGTCGGCGTAGATGCCCTGGCACCCGTTGCCGAAGATGCACGTCCAGCTCGAGGTGAGCCAGGTCAGGTCACAGCGGAAGCGCTGCGCCGAGTCGGCGGGGTCGGTGAACTCCACCCACGTGCGGGCGGTGTCCAGGGGGGTCTCAGGCACCGTCCCAGCCTACGTCGGCCCCTAGGTACGCTCACTGCATGTCTTCGGCGGTGTCGGTTCCCGGTGCGAAGATCGCCCTGTCGACCGCCTCCGTCTACCCCGAGAGCTGCGCCGCCGCCTTCGCCAAGGCCTCCCGGCTCGGCTACGACGCGGTCGAGGTCATGGTCTGGACCGACCCGGTCTCGCAGGAGGGTGGCGCCCTCGCAGCACTGTCCCAGCTGCACGGCCTGCCCGTCGTGTCGGTGCACGCGCCCACGCTCCTGCTGACGCAACGCGTCTGGGGCCCCGACCCCTGGACCAAGGTGGACCGCTCGATCGCGCTCGCCCAGGAGGTGGGCGCGGCCACCGTCGTGCTGCACCCGCCGTTCCGGTGGCAGAAGGAGTACGCCCGCGACTTCGTCGAGGGCGTCGCCCTGCGCGAGCACGAGACCGGGGTGCGGCTGGCAGTGGAGAACATGTTCCCCTGGCGGGCGCGGCAGCGGGAGTACCAGGCCTACCTGCCGCACTGGGACCCCGTGCCGCAGGCGTACGACAACGTGACGGTGGACCTGTCGCACACGGCGACGGCCGGGTCGGACGCGATGGAGATGGCGCGGGTGCTCGGTCCCCGGCTGGCGCACGTGCACCTGGCCGACGGCCTGGGCACGATCAAGGACGAGCACCTCGTGCCCGGTCGCGGTGCCCAACCCTGCGCCGAGTTCTTGGAAATGCTTGCGGCGCAAGAGTTTTCGGGGTCGGTGGTGGTCGAGGTGAGTACCCGCCGCCTGACCGAGGACCAACGCGACCTCGACCTCGCCGAGGCCTTGGCGTTCGCGCGGCTGCACCTGGCCACGGCGGTGCCGTCCGCGGGGGAGCGCCCATGAGCCCGCGCGGGCGCCGCCCGGGTGGGGCCGACACGCGCGCCGCCATCATCGACGCGGCCCGTACCGAGTTCGCCGCGCAGGGGTACGCGGCGACGTCACTGCGGGCGATCGCGCGGTCTGCCGGGGTCGACCCGGCACTCGTGCACCACTACTTCGGTGGCAAGCCCGAGGTCTTCGCGGCGGTGGTCGACATGCGCGTCGACCCAGCCGCCCTGATCGAGCGGGTCCTGGCCGGACCGCGCGAGGAGGTCGGCGAGGCGCTGGTCCGGACCTTCCTCATGGTGTGGGACTCCGAGGAGGGCAGGCAGCGGTTCCTGGCGCTGGTGCGGTCCGCCATGAGCCACGACGAGGCCACCCGCATGCTGCGCGAGTTCCTCACCCAGGTGGTGTTCGGGCGGGTCACGAAGGCGCTGGCCGGGGACGGGGCGGACGGCGAGGAGCTGGAGCTGGGCGCCGGCCTCGCGGCCGGACAGATGGTGGGGATGGCGATCATGCGGTACGTCATCCGCTTCCCTGGGGTCGAGCACGCCTCCCACGACGAGCTGGCCGCGATGCTCGGCCCCACCATCCAGCGCTACCTCACCCCTTGACGCCGAGGCCCTCGGGCACGACAGCGCAGCACCCGAAGGCCCTTGCCAGCGCACGGCCGCAGCGCTACATTTCATCACATGATGAATGCCGCCGTCGAGGTCGAGCACCTCCGCGTGGTGCGCGGCGGGAGCACCGTCCTGCCGGATCTCTCGGTGCGCATACCCACCGGGCAGGTCGTCGGGCTGCTCGGCCCCAGCGGCAGCGGCAAGTCCACGCTGATCCGCGCGATCGTCGGGGTCCAGCTGGTGGAGTCCGGCACCGTCACCGTCCTGGGGC
>JAICSZ010000259.1 GCA_025936615.1 Pedococcus sp.
CGACCGGCCCCCCCGGGACGGCGCGCACCACCCGGGGCGGCCGTTCGCGCAGCGCCGCGCCGCCCTCGAGACGCCCCCCGCCGCCGCCGTGCCGCCGGTCCACGTGACGCGGGCGACCGACGACCCCGAGGTCGCCCAGGAGTGGTTCCAGCAGTTCGAGGGCGCCGGACTCGACGGTGTGGTCGCCAAGCCGCTCGACCTGGCCTACCAGCCCGACAAGCGCGTCATGTTCAAGATCAAGCACGAGCGCACCGCCGACTGCGTCGTCGCGGGCTACCGGACCCACAAGAGCGGGCCGGACGCGATCGGGTCGCTGCTGCTGGGGCTCTACACAGACGACGGGTCGCTGCAGAGCGTCGGCGTGATCGGCGCCTTCCCCATGGCCCGCCGCAAGGAGCTGTTCGAGGAGCTCCAGCCCCTGGTGACCGACTTCGACGACCACCCGTGGGCCTGGGCCAAGGAGGAGATGGGCTCGCGCACCCCGACGAGCGGCGCCTACAGCCGGTGGAACGCCGGCAAGGACCTGTCCTTCACGCCGCTGCGCCCCGAGCGCGTGGTCGAGGTGCGCTACGACCACATGGAGGGCATGCGGTTCCGGCACACGGCGCAGTTCTCGCGCTGGCGGCCGGACCGGGACCCGCGTTCCTGCACGTACGACCAGCTCGAGGAGCCGGTGAGCTTCGACCTGGCCGAGGTGCTCGGCGAGGCCGACGCCTGATGGGGACGGTGCACGAGCCCGAGCCGCACCTCGCACGCAAGGCAGCCGCCGTCGCCGCGATCACTGGTGGGGCGCTGGCGGCCACGACGTTGCTCTCCTCGGTGAGCGCGGCCGCCTACTTCGCGCGCAGGGTCCTGACGCCCGACCGTCAGCGGCCGGATGACACACACGTCCTGGGCGTCGACGGCGACGGGGCGACGGTGACCTTGGGCGTGACGCCCGAGACCGTGGCGCCCGGGCGCTACGGCCTGTGGCTGGACGACGAGCGGGGGCACGTGCGCCTGGGTGACGTGCTCGATGTCGACGAGGCGGCCGGCCGCGTGCGACGGCAGGTGCTCGGGGTGGACTTCGGCAACCTCGCGCCGGGCTTCGGCCGCTGGAACCAGTACTACTTCGCCCTGCCCCCGGACCGCTCGCTCGGGCTACGCACCGAGTACGTGGACGTGGACACCGAGCTGGGCACGATGCCCGCGTGGGTGGTGCCGGCCGAGCCCGCCACCGACCGCTGGGCGATCCTCGTCCACGGTCGCGGCGCCAGGCGCCACGAGTGCCTGCGTGCCATCCGACCGTTGCACGACAACGGGATCAACGTCCTGGTGCCCAGCTACCGCAACGACCTGGGAGCGCGCAGCGGACCGGACGGGCGCTACAACCTCGGGCTGTCCGAGTGGCGCGACCTCGAGGATGCGGGGCTCTACGCCGTGCGTCGGGGCGCGCGTGACGTCACCCTCGTCGGGTGGTCGATGGGCGGGGCGATCGTGCTGCAGGCCCTGGCCCGGTCCTGGCTGGCCGACCACGTCTCCAAGGTCGTCCTCGACGCGCCGGTGGTCGACTGGGCGGACGTGCTGGGCCACCACGCGCTGCTGCACGGCGTCCCGGGGCCGATCGCCGGGCTCGGCCGCACCCTCATGGGACGCAGGGAGGCACGTCGTCTGGTCGGGGTTCACGACCCAGTCGATGTCGCCAAGACGGACTGGGTCGCCCGTGCGTGCGAGCTGACCCATCCCGTCCTGCTGATCCACTCGGTCGACGACGAGTTCGTGCCGGTCGGCCCGTCACAGGAGCTTGCGCGCGTTCGGCCTGACCTGGTCACCATGCCGCACTGGGACACCGCGCGCCACACCAAGGAGTGGAACGTCGACCCGCAGCGCTGGGAGCGCTCGGTCGCCGACTTCGTCAGCGGCTGACCCGCCACCGTCCCATCACGGTGCCGTCCTGCTCGACGAGCACGACCGGCTCCAGGGTGAGGTCCACCGGTGGTCCCGCGACGATCCGCGTGTGGTCGCCACCGACGAGGGTCGGTGACCAGGTCAGGTCGAGCTCGTCCACGACTCCTGCACTGAGCATGGTGCCCAGAAGCGTGGGTCCGCCCTCGGACAAGATCTGGTGCATACCTCTGTCCTCCAAGGCCTTTCGGGCAGCGACGAGGTCGACCTGCTCGTCGCCCGCCAGCACCACCTGCTGCTCGCCCAGGACCCCGCGGGCGTCGTCGAGCGCTGCGGGGTCCGCTCCGCCCCTCGTGACGAGCAGCACCGCGCCCTCGTCACTGCCCCGCAGCTTCTCTGGCAGCCGGGCGGTGTGGCTGACCACGGCGAGTGGGGGAGCCGCGGGGTCCTCGTCGCGCAGGGGCACGTACCCCTCGTGCCGCGCCGTCCCGGCCCCCACCACCACGACGTCCGCGAGCTCGCGCAGCAGCTGGAAGACGACGAAGTCCGCGTCCGTGTTGATGCTCCCCGAGCGCCCGTCGCCGCCGGTCGCCGCGCCGTCGAGGGTCGAGACGAAGTTCACGCGCAGCCACGGCCGGGACGGACCGGAATACAACGCGCGCAGCGCCTCCTTGTCGAGCTCGGTCCCCGGGGCCGGTGAGCCGGTCTCGCTGAGCAGCAGACGCATGGCGGCAGTGTGCCACTGGCTAGGCTGCCGCCCGTGCCCGGATCGCTGACCGACCGCTCGCCGCGGCTCGATCGCGACCGCCTGGTGCGCGAGCTGGTGCCGCCGCCCCGGTTCGACGGGGAGCGGTTCGCGACCTACCGTCCCGACCCCGGCGAGCCGTCGCAGCGCGCCGCGGTGGAACGGCTGGAGGAGTATGCCGCACGGCTGGGTGAGCAACCCGGCGGCTGGTTCGGGTGGCGGCGGAAGGCAGCCGCCGGCAAGGGGATCTACCTCGACGGTGGCTTCGGGGTCGGCAAGACGCACCTGCTCGCCTCGCTGTGGCACGCGACCGAAGGGGTGAGGGCCTTCGGGACCTTCGTCGAGTACACCAACCTCGTGGGGGCGCTGGGCTTCCAGCGGACGGTCGAGGCCCTGAGTGCGCACCGGCTCGTGTGCATCGACGAGTTCGAGCTCGACGACCCCGGCGACACGGTGCTCATGGCGACGCTGCTCGGCCGGCTCGCCGATGCGGGGGTGTCCCTGGCGGCGACGTCCAACACTCTGCCGGAGGCGCTGGGGCAGGGCCGCTTCGCGGCGGAGGACTTCATGCGCGAGATCCAGGCGCTGTCCTCCCGCTTCGAGGTGCTCACGATCGGCGGACCGGACTACCGACACCGCGACCGGGTGGACAGCCCGCCGGCCCTCACCGAGGCAGAGGTGTCCGCCTCGGTGGACCGTGAGGGCGGCCTGCTGGACCACTTCGTCGACGTGACGAGGCACCTGGCCACGGTCCACCCGAGTCGCTACCGTGAGATGCTCGACGGGGTCACCGCCATGGGCTGGACCCACGTGCGCCCGGTGTCCGACCAGGTCGTGGCGCTGCGCCTGGTCGTTCTCGCCGACAGGCTCTATGACGAGAAGGTCCCGCTGTTCGCGAGCGGGCTGCCCCTGGGGGAGCTGTTCACCCCGGAGCTGCTCGCCGGGGGCTACCGGAAGAAGTACTACCGGGCACTGTCCCGCCTCACTGCCCTCGCGCGCGGCGAGGAGCGCTGACAGGATGCTGAGATGGGCAAGGGGAAGAAGAAGTCCGGCAAGAGGTCCAATAACAAGAGCTCCAAGGACCAGGCAGCGCCGCAGTCGTTCGGCGAGGCGCTGAGAGCTGGGGAGGGATTCGTCCTCCAGGACCTCGACCCCCGCTCCACGCCGGCATTCAAGGGCGACAAGGCCGACGGGCAGAAGGCGCTCGACGCGCGGGCCGACGAGTTCGGCGACTGGCAGGAGCGGCTCTACGCGGAGGCCAAGTGGGGTGGCGGGCGCTCTCTGCTCCTCGTGGTGCAGGGCATGGACACCTCCGGCAAGGGCGGCATCATGCGCCACGTCGTCGGGCACATGGACCCACAGGGCGTGCGGTACACCGCCTTCAAGGCGCCCACGACCGAGGAGAAGAAGCACCCCTTCCTGTGGCGGATCCGCAACGCCCTCCCGGGTCCGGGGCAGATCGGTGTGTTCGACCGCTCGCAGTACGAGGACGTGCTGGTCGTCCGGGTGCACGACCTCGTCCCGAAGGCGGAGTGGTCACGCCGCTACGCCCAGATCAACAACTTCGAGGCCAAGGCCGCCGACTCCGGGACCACCATCGTCAAGGTGATGCTGCACATCTCGTCCGAGGAGCAGAAGGGCCG
>JAICSZ010000305.1 GCA_025936615.1 Pedococcus sp.
ATCTACGAGCTGCGCCTGCCCGAGGGCTCGAACGTCACCATGGTGGTCCGCGGCAGCGAGGGCTTCGTGCCCGAGGCGAACACGGTGATCCGCCGCGGTGACCAGCTGCTCATCGTGGCAACCGCTGCGATCCGCGCCCGGGCCGAGGAGCGGGTCCGTGCGGTGAGCGACAACGGCCGGCTGGCGGGGTGGGCCAGCTAGGCGGACGTCGCCGTCAAGGTGATGACGGCCGCGACCTTGAGCCGACGACACGTCCACCCCGGCGGGGATCGGGAACAACGCGTCCCCGCGCGAGCCTTATACTTGGCACTCGACCATCGACAGTGCCAGCCCGTGACACTGTCCGAACCACCAGCCTGGAGGCCCCGTGCCGACGTACTCCTACGCGTGTACAGCGTGCGACCACCGCTTCGACGCCGTGCAGGCGTTCAGCGACGACTCCCTGACGGTGTGCCCGGAGTGCGGCGGTCGGCTCCGCAAGGTCTTCAGCGCGGTGGGTGTCGTGTTCAAGGGCGGCGGCTTCTACCGCACCGACTCGCGCAGCGGGTCGTCGGCGTCGGTGCCCGCCGGCAAGTCCGACGCAGCCTCCGAGTCCTCGAGCTCGTCGAGCAAGTCGACGGACACCGCCAAGCCTGCTGCCTCCTCGGCCACCACGTCGTCCGGCTCCAGCAAGGCGGCCGACGGCTCGGCGGCCTGAGCCAGGGCCCCGACCACGCGGCACACCTCGACACCGCCCGTCCCTGTCCACAGGGGCGGGTTCGTCGTGTCGGCCTCCACACCCTGCCCGGTGAGCCTCGGGCGGGACCCGGCCGCTGCGTAGGCTCTCGCGCATGACGACCACGACAGGGGCGCCGCGCGCCGACCTCGGACTGATCGGGGGCTCCGGGTTCTACGAGTTCTTCGAGGACGCCCAGCGCGTCAGCGTGACGACGCCGTACGGCGACCCGAGCGACGACCTGGTCATCGGCGAGGTGGATGGACGACCGGTGGCGTTCATGGCGCGGCACGGCAAGGGGCACCGGTTCCAGCCTCACCGGGTGAACTACCGGGCAAACCTGTGGGCGCTGCGGTCCGTTGGGGTCCGCCAGGTCTTGTCGGCGTGTGCCGTCGGTTCGCTTCGTCCGGAGCTGGGTCCGGGCACGGTGGTGGTTCCCGACCAGGTGGTCGACCGGACCTGGGGGCGCGCGCACACGGTCTACGAGGAGGAGGGTCCGGTCGTGCACGTGGGCTTCGCCGACCCCTACTGCCCACGCGGGCGGGACGCGGCGATCTCCGCCGCCCGCGGGGGCGACGCATCGGTGGCCGAGGACGGCACGCTGGTGGTCGTCAACGGCCCACGGTTCTCCACCCGCGCCGAGTCCCGCTGGCACCAGCAGGCCGGGTGGTCGATCGTCGGGATGACGGGCATGCCCGAGGCTTCGCTCGCTCGGGAGCTGGCGATGTGCTTCACCACCGTGGCCCTGGTCACCGACCACGACGCGGGGGTGGAGGGCGGTGAGGCGGTGACGCACGCCGAGGTGCTCGAGCAGTTCGCCCGCAACGTCGAGGGGATGAAGTCGCTGATGCGTCGGGCCATCGCGGCCATGCCCGCCCCCGAGACCGACGACGCCGCGACGTGCGCCTGCCGTCGGGCACTCGACGGGATCCAGCTGCCGTTCACGCTGCCCGGCTGAGGCCGTCGTGGCGCAGGGGGAAGGGCAGGGCGCACGACGGGCACCGCGGTGGTTGGCCTGGTTCTGGGGACCGGGGCGGCGGTGCCGGTGGCGACGGCTGGTGCTGCGCCGGTCTCTCGCGGCCACCTGTGCGGCCGGCGCGGTGGTCGGCGTGCTGGCGGTGGCGCGAGCGCCGCAGCACGCCGAGACCAGCCCGGTCGTCGTGGCGAGCCGCGCGATCGCCGCCGGGCAGGTGCTCGACGCCGCCTCGGTGCGCGTGGCGCGCTGGCCCGCGCCGATCGTGCCCGACGATGCACTGGGTTCGCTGGCAGCGGTGGTCGGCCGACCCGCCAGCAGCCCGATGGGTGCGGGCGAGCCGGTGACGTCCACCCGGTTGTCGGCATCGGCACTGCTGGCCGGTCAGGGCGCCGGCACGGTGGCCGTGCACGTCTCCCTGGTCGACGCGGCGTCGGCGTCGATGCTGGACGAGGGCGCGCGCGTCGACCTGCTCGGCCCCCACGGGCCGGTGGCCCGCGACCTGGTGGTGCTGCGGGTCGACGGGGCCGCGACGGGCGAGTCAGGCCTGGGTGGTCAGCTGGGTCACGGACTGTCGGCGGGTCCGGCTGACGTCGAGGCCGGCATGGTCGTCGGGGCCGACGAGCAGACCGCCGCTGCCCTGGCCGCCGCGCCACTCGACGCGCTGGGCCGGCCCAATCTCACGGTCGTGCTCCGGTCCCGGTGAGCGGCGCGATCCAGCCGCCACGCCGCACCGACCCGAAATGCACACGTTTTGCCGATACGGTTCGGGCCGTAGGTGTACTTCTCCAGAGAAAGGGTCACCACACCCATGAAGGGTTTCAAGGACTTCGTCATGCGGGGCAACCTCGTCGAGCTTGCCGTCGCCTTCATCATCGCCACCTCCTTCGCCGTCGTGGTCAAGACGTTCACCGACGTCATCCTGGGGCTCATCGGCAAGGCTGGGGGCAACCCGGACTTCAACGCGTACAAGCCCGGAGGGGTCCCGGTGGGGACGTTCATCACGGCGCTCATCGCGTTCCTCATCCTGGCGGCAATCGTCTACTTCTTCGTCGTCAAGCCCTACGAGGCTGCCAAGGCCCGCTGGGGCGCGGCTCCCGAGGCTGAGGCTGAGGCCGAGGAGATCGCCCTGCTGCGCGAGATCCGCGACAGCCTGCAGAGCCGCTCAGCCTGACCGCCAGCCGCAACGCGACACACCCGGCGCCGGTCCCCTTGGTGGGGGCCGGCGCCGTTGCGTTGTCCCCCAATCGACGCAGACGCGCCCGGCCATCCCGGCGCCTTGCATCGAACCGAGCCGTTCAGTCGAGTCAGTCGGTGCCCCAGTGCGGGGGGCGCTGCTCGCGCAGGTACCGGTCGTAGGCCGACTCGTCGCCGTACTCCCCCCAGCCCTCGTCGGTGTCGTCCTTGGTCTGCTCGAATGGCCGCTTTGCCTTGCGCCGCAGCGCTCGCCGCTTGCGGGGCTTCTCGTCGGGCACGGGGGTGAACTCGTCCTCGCCCTGGTCCTGGTCGTGCAGGGTCGGCTCGGGCTCGGCCGCTTCGGCGTGCCCGCCTTCCCCGGTCCCCGTGGCCGGGCCGACAGCCCGCTGTCCGTCGGCCCGCTCCTGCGCCCGCTGGGTCGCCGCCTTGGCGACGGCTGCGTTGACGCGGGCCACATCGCGTGCCGGGTCACGGAACAGGTCAGTGCTCCACACCCGCACGTGCTCCCAGCCGAGCCGGCCGAGCTGCTCGGCGCGCAGCCGGTCCCGGTCGCGGGTGCTGCGCATTGCTGCGTATGCCGGCCCGTCACCTTCCACGGCCACCAGCACCTGGTCGGGGTGGTCGCCGTCCGCGACCGCGAGGTCGATGGGGTGGCCCTGGTCGCCGTAGGACTCGTGGACTACCAGGCCGGTGCCCCGCAGCCGTCGGGCGAACTCGGCGCGCAGCGGGTCAGACGTGGACGACGCTTCCTTTGGGCGAGCTGTCTGCACACCACCGTCGGGCACCCGTGACGACGCGCCCTCGGAGGGCTGGCCGGGGAGGGTGCCGTCGGCGGCATACGCAAGGAAGTCGCGCAGCATCTGCGCGCCCCGCGCCTTGAGGCGCGCGGGGTCGAGGTCGGCGGCGAGCAGCGAGGAGACCACGG
>JAICSZ010000158.1 GCA_025936615.1 Pedococcus sp.
GACGACCCGACGGTCCGACATGGACAGCGCAGCGGCGAGGTTCGCGGCGATCGTGGACTTGCCGTCGCCGGGCAGCGGGCTGGTCACCACGATGACGCGCGGGGGGTGGTCGATGTCCATGAACTGAAGGTTGGTCCGCAGCTTGAGGAACGCCTCGCCGGAGTGCACCGGGTCGTTCTTCTTCCGCGGCCCGGTGACCACCAGTGGCACGTGTGCGCCCTTCTTGCGGCTCATCGCGGGACTGGCCGGGATCGTCGCCGCCACGGTCACGCCGAACTCGCGCTCGATGTCCTCGGCGCGGCGCAGCTTGCGGTCGAGCTGGCTGCGCAGGACGGCGTAACCGACCCCGAGCAGCAGTCCCGCCACCAGCCCCAGCGCGATGTTGCGCTCGGTGTTGGGCGAGACTGGACGCGTGGGGAGCGCCGCCGCCTCGACGGGGACGATCCGCAGTGCCTGGGCGGACGTACCGCCCGGGTTCTCCACCTGGTCGACCTGGTGCTTGAGCGCGCGGACCCAGGCGTCGGCCAGCTGCTGCGCCTCGCGCGGGGACGACGCCCGTGCACTCACCTTGATGAGCACGGTGTCGAGGGGCTGGGTGACCGTGAGCCGACCGATCAGGCTGGCCGGCGCGGCATCGAGGTCCAGGTCCTCGATGACGTCCTGCGCGGTGGCCCGCGACTTGGCGAGGTCCACGTAGGACGCGGCGCGCGACTTCGCAAGGGAGTCGCTCACCGACGCCTCGCCGGGGTTCGAGGCGGTTCCGGCACTGACGAACCCACTGGCGTCCGCCTGGTAGACCTTCGGCTGCACCATGCTCAGCCCGGCTGCCACGGCCACGCCGAGCAGGACGAGGACGAGGACGCCCCGCCAGTACGCGCGAAGCACGCGCAGGTAGTCGGTCAGCTCCACGGCTGGGACCGCCTCTCAGGGTGGCCGGCAAAGGAAGGGCGGGGCGGGCGAGTTCGGCTGAGGCCGAGGGCAGGTCGTCTACTGTGCGGTCTGTGAGCGCTGCCGACCCCATGCCGGACGAGCACGCCGTCGTGGTGACCGCACTCGGCGTGCCGATCGCGATCCGCCTCAGGGGTGACCGCGCCGCGGAGGCGGTCGAGCGGGTTCCCGGCCTCTGGGAGTGCTGCCCCGCCGACCCCGCAGACGACCCGGCAAGGACCGTCGATGTGGTCTTCGACAGCAGTGCCATGGTGGTGGCCGCCGCTGATGCCGATGGCCTCCTGGCCCGGGACCACCTGCAGGACCTGCTGCAGGCGCTGACCCAGCGAGTGACCCTCACCGCGATCGACGCCCGAGCCGGCGATGCCTTGATGCTGCACGCGGCCTGCCTTGCCGATCCGCAGACCGGCCTGGCCGCTGCCTTCGTCGCGCCCGGCGGCACGGGCAAGACCACGTTGGTGTGCACCCTCGGTCCGGGTCGCTGGTACGTCACCGACGAGACGACGCTGGTCCTCGACGACGGCAGCGTCGTGCCCTACCCGAAGCCGCTGTCCATCCGTCGCGCGCCCGAGAGCCTCTACAAGAACGAGACGGCACCCAGCGCGGTCGGTCTTGTCGCACCCGACCACCCCGTCCGGCTGGGGACGCTGTGCCTCCTGGAGCGCGACGACGCCCACACCGGCGCACCGGAGGTGACTCCACTCGACACCCTCGACGCCCTCGTTGCCCTGGTGCCGCAGACGTCCCACCTCCCCGAGATGGCGCGCCCGCTGCAGCGCCTGGCGGCACTGTGCGAGTCCTTGGGCGGAGTTCATCGGGTGTCCTATCGGGAGTCCGCGGACCTGGCGGGCCTTGTGGATGAGTGGACCGGGAGATCGCGGTGAGGGCGCGGGCCCTGCCGGTCCTGGACCGGGTCGAGCGTGACGGCGAGTCCGTCGTGCTGGCGGGTCGCCAGGTGGTGCGCCTCTCCGCACTGGCGACCACCCTCCTCGCCGCGTGTGTCGACTGGTGCGCCGTCGAGGACCTGGCCGGTGAGCTGGTCGCGCAGTTCGGCGACCCCCCGTCGGGCGAGGCGCGGTCGGTTACCGCAGCCGCCCTCACCGAGCTGCGCGCCCACGGGTTGGTGGAGCTTGACTGACGAACAGTCCGTGTGGCGGCGCAGTCCAGACGTCGCCGTGGTGGACGGTGACACCAGGGTGGTCGTGCTCGGCCTGGCCGATCCCGCCACCGCCAGGCCCCTCGTCATGGAGGGCCCCGCCGCGGCGATCTGGCACGCCTTGGCGGAACCCGGGACCACCGCCCAGGTCGTCCAGCGCGTCGCCAGCGACTTCGGCCTCCTTGCCACCGAAGTCGAGACGGACGTGACCACGTTCATCGTTGAGCTGCGTCGCAGACGGCTGGTGTTGCCGGGCTGACCCGGCTCACTTGCCGTTGCTGTTCGCGACAACCGAGTTCTTCACGATGACACTCGCGGTCTGCACGGCGCCGTTGAGCGTGTAGGTGACGACAAGCGTGGTGGCGCTGTTTTCCGTGTCCGGCCGCGTCAGCATGAACGACGCAACTGGCTGGTCCGCCGTGACCCATATGACCTGGGTCGGCAGCTGGGCCCAGACGTACCCGCTGACGGCCGTGATCTGGACGCTGTTGGATCCGACCACGTTCGTGAAGGTTAGGGAGAACGTCACCTGCCGGTTGCCGCTGACGGCCTCTCCCTTGTCCGCCACAGCGGTGCCGAGAGTTGCCGACTGGCTCCCTCCCCCGAGCGGTGACGCGCTGGCTGTCGGCGCGGCGACCGCGGTCAGGATGACCGGCACCGACCACGCCGCGCCGATGTTGAGGGCGCGCCGGCTGACCAGCCGCTTGCCGGTCTCCAGCTCTTCGCTGCTCCGCTGAACGCCCATGTCCCGCACCCCGCCATTCCGCGGCCCGATCGGGCCTGCTTAGGTTTGACGAACAGTAGGGCCGACATTCTTGGTTTACCCAGCATTTGGTAAAGAATTAGTAAGGACGTCGTCGGCCTTTGTCCGTCTTTGCCCTCATTCAAATGACGTATGTGGTGAGTGGGCCCTCATCCCTTCGTAGGAGGGTCAACCTTCCACGCGGCCGCTGGCGGGGCGTGCCCTGCTGCTCGCATCCGGGCCGAGCAGGAGCACCCGGGGAGTCGGCGTGTGCATCCGGCGCTCGTGCGAGAGAGTGGTGCCCGATGCGGGCCGCAGTGGTCCCGCCCACCGCCCAAGGGGGCCCACCCATGCGCACGCCCGCACTGACCTCCCGCCTCGCCGCAGAGGCCCTCGGCACGTTCTTCCTCGTGTTCGCCGGGTGCGGCAGCGCGGTCTTCGCAGCCAAGTTCCTCGCACCCAACGTCGTGGCCGGTCAGAGCATCCAGGTCGGCATCGGCTTCCTCGGCATCGCCCTCGCCTTCGGCCTGTCCATGATGACCATGGCCTACGCGGTGGGTCACGTCTCCGGGGCGCACTTCAACCCCGCGGTCACCATCGGCGTCGCGGTCGCCAAGCGCTTCCCGTGGCGAGACGTCCCGGGCTACGTGATCTCCCAGGTGGTCGCGGGCCTGCTCGCCGGACTGGCAGTCTGGGGCATCGCCCGCGGCGCCACGGGCTTCGACGCGACCGGCAACCTCGCCGCCAACGGCTATGGCGACCACTCCCCCGGCGGCTACGGCCTCGTCGCCGTGCTGTGTGCCGAGGCGATACTGACCGGTTTCTTCGTCTACGTCGTCCTGGGGTCGACCGACGACCGGGCACCGACGGGCTTCGCGCCCATCGCCATCGGACTGGCCCTGACGCTGTGCCACCTGGTCGCGATCCCCATCAGCAACACCTCTGTCAACCCGGCCCGCTCCACCGGGGTGGCGTTCTTCAACGGCAACGGAGCGCCCGGCCAGCTGTGGGCGTTCTGGGTGGCGCCCCTCGTCGGCGCGGCCATCGCCGGCGCCACGTACCACCTCGTGACCGGTGTCGACCGGCGCGACGAGGACATCACCGGGCAGATCTCACCCGAGGACGTGCGCACCGACGCCTGACCCGGGAAGGCGGCCACGCGGCATACCTCGATAGCCTGAGCAGCGCTGAGCACCTTGCGGTGCCACCGGACGACACCAGGAGAGAGCCGCGCCCATGGCCACGATCATCTACACCCTCACCGACGAGGCGCCGATGCTGGCGACCTACTCGTTCCTGCCCGTCATCGAGGCCTTCGCCGGGACGGCCGGGGTCGACGTCGACACCCGTGACATCTCGCTGGCCGGGCGCATCATCGCGGCCTTCGACGACAAGCTCCCGGCGGAGCAGCGGATCGGCGACGCGCTGGCAGAGCTGGGCGCGCTGGCCACCACCCCCGAGGCCAACATCATCAAGCTACCCAACATCTCCGCGTCCGTGCCGCAGCTCAAGGCCGCCATCGCCGAGCTGCGCGGCAAGGGCTACGACCTCCCGGCCTACCCCGACGAGCCGAAGACCGACGAGGAGCGCGACACCCGCGCACGCTACGACAGCATCAAGGGCAGCGCCGTGAACCCGGTTCTGCGCGAAGGGAACTCCGACCGTCGGGCCCCGGCAGCCGTCAAGAACTACGCGCGTCGCCACCCCCACTCGATGGGCGCCTGGAGCAGCGACTCCAGGACCAACGTCGCCACCATGGGCGCCGACGACTTCCGGTCCAACGAGCAGTCGGTCGTCATGCCAGCCGCCGACACCCTGACGATCCAGCACGTCGGCGAGTCGGGCACCACGGTGCTCAAGGACGGGCTGGAGGTCCTGGAGGGCGAGGTCGTCGACGCCACGGTGATGCGCGTCGAGCAGCTGGAGGAGTTCCTCACGGCCCAGATCGCCCGGGCCAAGGCCGAGGACGTCCTCTTCTCGGTCCACCTGAAGGCCACCATGATGAAGGTCTCGGACCCGATCATCTTCGGCCACGTCGTGCGCGCCTTCCTCCCGGAGGTCTTCGAGAAGTACGGCGACGACCTGCGGGCCGCTGGCCTTTCTCCCAACAACGGCCTCGGCTCGATCCTCGACGGCCTGCCCCAGCTCGCCAACGGCAAGGAAATCGCTGAAGCGGTCGAGCAGGGCCTCGCCGCCGGTCCCCGGCTCGCGATGGTCAACTCCGACAAGGGAATCACGAACCTGCACGTCCCCAGCGACGTCATCGTCGACGCCTCCATGCCCGCGATGATCCGCACCTCCGGACACATGTGGGGCCCGGACGGGCAGGAGCACGACACCCTGGCCGTCATCCCCGACAGCTCCTACGCCGGCGTCTACCAGGCGGTGATCGACGACTGCCGCGCCAACGGCGCCTACGACCCGACCACCATGGGCTCGGTCCCCAACGTCGGGCTGATGGCGCAGCAGGCCGAGGAGTACGGCAGCCACGACAAGACCTTCGAGATGACGGCGCCGGGCAAGGTCCAGGTGGTCAACGGAGCCGGCGAGGTGCTCATGGAGCACGACGTCCAGACCGGCGACATCTGGCGGGCCTGCCAGACCAAGGACGCCCCGATCCGCGACTGGGTCAAGCTCGCCGTCACCCGTGCTCGGGCCTCGCACACCCCGGCAGTGTTCTGGCTCGACCCGGAGCGCGCCCACGACCGCAACCTCGTCGAGAAGGTCAACACCTACCTCGCGGACCACGACACCGACGGCCTCGACATCCAGGTCCTGTCCCCCGTCGAGGCGGCCAAGCTCTCCGTCGAACGGATCCGCAAGGGCGAGGACACGATCTCGGTGACCGGCAACGTGCTGCGCGA
>JAICSZ010000373.1 GCA_025936615.1 Pedococcus sp.
CTCGGCGGTGGCCACGACGAGCGCGAGCAGACCCTCAACCAGCTGCTCGTCGAGATGGACGGCTTCGACGTCAAGACCAACGTCATCCTGATCGCAGCCACCAACCGTCCGGACATCCTCGACCCGGCGCTGCTGCGCCCGGGCCGGTTCGACCGGCAGATCGCGGTCGAGGCGCCCGACATGATCGGCCGCCACCGGATCCTCGAGGTGCACGGCCAGGGCAAGCCGATGGCGACCGGTGTCGACCTGCTCGCCGTCGCCCGGCGCACCCCGGGGTTCACCGGCGCCGACCTGGCCAACGTGCTCAACGAGGCCGCGCTGCTCACCGCCCGCAGCGACAAGAAGCTCATCGACGACGCCTCCCTCGACGAGGCCATCGACCGGGTCATCGCCGGCCCGCAGAAGCGCACCCGGATCATGTCCGCCAAGGAGCGCAAGATCACGGCCTACCACGAGGGTGGCCACGCCCTGGTGGCCTCGGCGATGAACCACCTCGACCCCGTCACCAAGGTGACGATCCTGCCGCGCGGTCGCGCTCTCGGCTACACCATGGTGATGCCGACCGACGACAAGTACTCCACGACCCGCAACGAGATCCTCGACCAGCTCGCCTACGCGCTCGGCGGCCGCGTCGCCGAGGAGGTCGTCTTCCACGACCCCACGACGGGGGCCGCCAACGACATCGAGAAGGCCACCGGCATGGCCCGCAAGATGGTCGTCGAGTACGGCATGAGCGAACGCATCGGCGCCATCAAGCTGGGGCAGTCGCAGGGCGAGGTCTTCCTCGGTCGTGACTACGGCCACGAGCGCGACTACTCCGAGGAGATCGCCGGTGTCGTCGACACCGAGGTGCGCAAGCTCATCGAGAACGCCCACGACGAGGCCTGGCACGTCGTCAACGACAACCGCGACATCCTGGACCACCTCGTCCTGCAGCTGCTCGAGCACGAGACGCTGAACGCCAAGGAGCTCGCCGCGATCTTCGAGCCGGTGCGCAAGCGGCCGCTGCGCCCGACCTGGCTGTCCAGCGAGACGCGCTTCCTGTCCGACCTGCCGCCCGTCCTGACCCCGCAGGAGAAGGCCGCGCAGAACGGCTCGGTCAACGGCTACCAGTCCGCGGGCAGCGACCGGGACACCGCCGAGGCGATCGACAGGGCCGCGGAGGCCGGTGCGGTGACCACCGACGAGGAGCACCCGCCGAGCCAGGTGGTCGAGGTCCCCGAGGGTGACCCGGTCGACCCGCATGACTCCCACTGACCGCCAGCCAGCCGTCCTGCCCCTGGCGGCGGCCGACGGGTCCGGCCGGCTCAACCGCGACGCGCACCGCCACCCGGTCGACCTGGCGCGGGCCGAGGCTGCCGTGCGCGAGCTGCTCATCGCGGTCGGCGAGGACCCTGAGCGCGAGGGTCTGCAGGAGACGCCAGCCCGGGTGGCCCGCGCCTACGGCGAGTTCTTCGCGGGCCTGAGCCAGGACGCCGCCGACGTCCTGTCCAAGACCTTCGAGATCGAGCACGAGGAGATGATCCTGGTGCGCGACATCGAGGTCTACTCCATGTGCGAGCACCACCTCGTGCCGTTCCACGGCGTCGCGCACGTCGGGTACATCCCGGCGAAGGACGGCCGGGTCACCGGCCTCTCCAAGCTGGCCCGGCTCGTCGACGTCTACGCCCGCCGCCCCCAGGTCCAGGAGCGCCTCACCACCCAGGTGGCCGACGCGCTCGTGGACCACCTCGGGGTCCAGGGCGTCATCGTCATCGTCGAGTGCGAGCACCTGTGCATGTCGATGCGAGGCATCCGCAAGCCCGGCTCCCGCACCATCACGTCCGCGGTGCGCGGGCAGCTGCGCAACCCGGCCACCCGTGCGGAGGCGATGTCGCTGCTGATCGGGGGCAAGCGGTGAGCGGACGCGAAAGCGCCCGTACCAACGTCACCAAGCTGCCCGGCATACTCTCCGCCTCGAGGGCGCCCCGGCTGGTCGGCAACCTCACCTATCTCGTCGGCTTCATCGACCTGCTCACCGGGCTGCTGCACGGCATGCGGGTCAGGCTCCAGGTGGTGACCGAGCTGCTGCCCGGCGCGCTCTCCGACGCCGCGGCCGCGGCGACCATGGTGTCCGGTGTCTTCCTCCTCGTGCTGGCCCACTCGCTCAAGCGGCGCAAGCGCCGTGCGTGGCGGGCGACCGTTGTCCTACTGGCCCTGTCGGTGGTACTGCACGCCATTAAGATCGAGCTGGGGCCGGCAGCGCTGTCCCTGGTCGGCCTGGTCCTGGTCGTCCACCACCGAGGCGAGTTCCGGGCGCTCGGGGACCCCACGACACGCTGGCGGGCGGTGCGGGCGTTCGTGGTGCTCCTGGTGGTGTCTGCGGCCACGGGGACGCTCGTGACCTGGCTCAACCGCGACGACATAGTCGGCGGGTTCCCTTCGCTCGGGACGCTGGTCACCCAGCTGGCCTACGGCGCCGTCGGAGCGAGCGGACCGCTGCAGTACTCCAACGACCGCGTGGGCGACATCCTGGGGTCCGCCCTGCTCGGGCTCGGCCTGATGACGCTCCTGACCCCCGCCTACCTCGCGCTGCGCCCACCAGAGCCGCGTCCGGAGCTGACGGACGAGGACGAGGCGCTGCTGCGACAGCTGCTGGCCCGTCAGGACGACTCGCTCGGCTACTTCAACACCCGGCGCGACAAGAGCGTGGTGTGGTCCGCGTCGCGCAAGTCTGCTGTCGCCTACCGCGTCGTCTCGGGCGTCATGCTGGCGAGCGGCGACCCGGTCGGCGACGCCGAGGCCTGGCCGGGTGCGATCCGCGCCTTCCTCGAGGAGGCCGACGCACATGCGTGGACTCCCGCCGTGCTCGGCTGCTCCGAGCTCGCCGGGAACGTGTGGGTGCGCGAAACCGGATTCTCCGCCCTGGAGCTGGGTGACGAGGCCGTCGTCGACGCGACCGTCTTCACCCTCCAGGGCCGGGCCATGCGCAACGTTCGCCAGATGGTGGGCCGGGTCGCCAGGGCCGGGTACGCCGTCGACGTGCGTCGCGTGCGCGAGGTCGCCCCCGAGGTCCGCGCGCAGGCGATGGCGGATGCTGCCTCGTGGCGGTCCACCGACACC
>JAICSZ010000150.1 GCA_025936615.1 Pedococcus sp.
AGACCCGCTCCTCGACGAGCCGCCGGATGCGCTCGCCCTCGCGGTCCGGCACCAGCCGGACGCCGTCGCGCAGCAGCTGGCCGACCGCGGCCTCGCAGCCGATCCTGCTGAAGATGAAGGTGATTGCCGGCAACAGGCCCTCGCGGTCGAGCTCCTGGACCACCTCCGAGCGGGTGGCGCCGCCACCGGGTCGGCCACCAGCTCCACGCGCCATGCCGTGGCCGGCGTACCCGCCACCGGGTCCGCGCGGCCCCCGTCCCCGACCGCGCCCCTGAGGACCACCACCTCGCGCTCCTGCGCCGCCGAGCCGCCCGTTGTCCATCCAGGCGCCGCGCTGCTCGTTGTTGCGGATCGCCTGCAACAGCTCGGGGTTCACGCGGGTAGCGTCGGCCCCCTCCGCCGGTGCGGACGCCTCGTCGACGAACAGGTCGTACATCCCCCTGCCGACCATCATGTGCTGCCACAACGGCACCGGCCGGTGCTCGGACACCACGACGTCGACCGCGCCTCGCACCTCCCCCAGCCACGCACCGAACTCCTCGGCGTTGCTCACCGTCGCCGACAGCGACAACACCTGCACGTCCTGCGGCAGGTGGATGATCACCTCCTCCCACACCGCCCCCCGGAACCGGTCGGCGAGGTAGTGGACCTCGTCCATCACGACGAAGCCCAGTCCGCGCAGGGTGGACGACCCGGCATACATCATGTTGCGCAGCACCTCGGTGGTCATGACGACCACCGGCGCCTCCCCGTTGACGGAGGAGTCACCGGTGAGCAACCCGACGTTCGCGGCGCCGTGGCGGCGCGCGAGGTCGGCGTACTTCTGGTTCGACAGCGCCTTGATCGGCGTGGTGTAGAACGCCTTGCGCCCGGTCGCCAGCGCGAGGTGCACGGCGAACTCCCCCACCACCGTCTTGCCCGCGCCGGTGGGCGCCGCGACCAGCACGCCCTTGCCCGCCTCGACCGCCTCGCACGCCTCCTGCTGGAAGGGGTCGAGGGGGAAGTCCAGTCCGGTGGCGAAGCCCGCGAGCTGGGTCGTGGAGTGTGCCGCGCGGCTGGCTGCCGCGGCGTGCCGCTCAGCGGGCGTGGCCATGGGACTCACGCTATGCCACTGCTGCAGTCGTGTGCCTCAGCACTGGCTATGGCGCGTCGTGGGGCACACGACTCGGCGCCAGTACGGTCACCGCGTCGGGCACCGTCTCGAGGGTCAGCGGCAGCGGGGCGAACCGCTCGCCGTCGGCATAGGCGACGATGCCGTCCGCCTCGAGCGTGACCTGCCGTCCCCTGGTGATCTGGACCGCCGGGTGGGTGACGTGGTTGCCCTTGAACACCTTGGGGAAGACCTTGAGGAACTCGAGCGTGCTGATCTCGTGCAGGATCATCACGTCCGCAAGGCCGTCGTGGAAGCTCGCGTGGGGGGCGACCCGCATGCCGCCGCCGTAGGACGGGCCGTTGGCGACCACGACGAGCATGGCGCGGGTCTCCAGGCGCTGTCCGTCGATGGTGACGGCGTACGGGATGGCCTTGAACAGCGGCAGCTCGCGCAGGATCGCCAGGTTGTAGCGCATCTGCCCCTTCGGCCAGAGCCAGGTGTTGGCCCGCTCGTTGACGAGGGAGTCGAAGCCCGCACCCAACACGCCGGCGTACCAGTGGCGCTCGCCGTGGTCGTCGACCCACCGGACGGCGTCGATGGTGCGCTCCACCCCCGTGGTCACGAGGTCGGCGGCCCGCACCGGGTCGTGCACCGGCAGGCCGAGCCCCCTCGCCACGTCGTTGCCGGTGCCTGCCCCGATGACGGCCAGCGTCGTCTTGGTCTCCGCCGCCAGGTTGACCCCGAGGTGCGTCATCCCGTCGCCGCCGACCACGGCCAGCACGTCCAGGCCCTGCGCGTTGGCGCCGCGCGCGCGGTCCCGTGCCGCCGCATACGTCTCGTCGGAGAGGTCGACCACGTCGTGGCCGGCGGCGCGCAGCCGCGCGGCCACCTCCAGGCCGAGGGCCATGCCGCGGTTCTTGCCAGACGTCGGGTTGACGACCAGGCCGACCCGCTTGGCAGTCGACGAGTGCTGAGCCACGCGCGGAGGCTACAGGCTGGAGGCCTCGTCGTCGGCGACGTCGACCCAGTCGGGGCGGCTCCGGCGACGGCGACGCTCGATCAGGCGGCTCACCAGGATTGCGGCGAAGTAGAGCACGCACAGCGGGATCGCGAGCAGGAACATCGTGAAGGCGTCGGGGGTCGGTGTGGCGATGGCGGACAGCACGAAGATGCCGAAGACGGCGGGGCGCCACGCCTTGATCATCGAGCGCGACGAAAGGATCCCGATGGCGTTGAGCGCCACGAGCAGCACCGGCAGGAGGAACGCGGCCCCGAACGCCACGATGAAGCGGGTGACGAAGGAGAAGTACTCGCTGACCTGCTGGATGTTGGAGGCGCCCGGCGGGGTGAAGCCGTAGAGCACCTTCAGCACCTTGGGCAGGACGTAGTAGGCCAACCCGCAGCCGGCGAGGAACAACGGAACGATGGCGCCGAGGAAGGCCAGCGAGATCCGCCGCTCCTTCTTCGTCAGGCCCGGCACGATGAACGCCCACACCTGGTACATCCAGACCGGGCTGGCCACGACGACACCGACGAAGAGCGAGATGCTGACCTGCTGGGAGAACGCCGCCGTCGCGTTGCCGAAGTTCAGCGTGATCGTGCTGTGCGGGTTGGCCCGCTTGTAGTCGTTGAACGGCGCCGCGAGCTCGTCGTAGACCCGCAGGTAGAAGATCCAGCCGAGCACCGCCCCGAGGAAGACCGCCACCGCCGCGATGACCACCCGTCGGCGCAGCTCACGCAGGTGGTCCCCCAGCGACATGCGTCCCTCAGGGTTGCGGGCACGCCGGAAGGCCATGGCGGGTGTGGTGCGCGGTCGGAGGGGCAGTGCAGAGGCCTATGCGGCGCCGGAGCTGTTGTCGCTTCGCGGACTGTTGTCCTCACGCATCGCGCTGGTGCCCTCGGCGCCGCCCTGGGTTCGGGTCTCGGCCTTGGCGTCGGTGTCACCCACGGTCTCGCCCTTCACCGTGTCGCCGCTGGCCGCGCTCTTGCCGTCGGTCTTCATCTCGCCCATCTCGGACTTGAAGATCCGCATCGACCGGCCGATGCTGCGAGCCGCGTCTGGCAGCCGCCGGGCCCCGAACAGCACGACAAGCAGCACCAGCAGGATGACGAGGTGCCAGCCCTCGAAGAGTCCGCGACCCATATCCCTCAGTCCCTTCGGCCACGCCTTGGGTGGCCATCAGATGTCTCGTTGCCCTCAGTCTAGGTGCCGTGCCCACCGCGGGCGGCGCTTGACTCGTCTTTTGTGCCGTTGTTCGCGCAAGGCCCCGATGGTGGCCAGGCGTTCCCGTCTCAGGGCACGAGGGTCGCCGAACACCGCCAGCTCGGCCTGCAGGGGCCGCTCACGCAGGCGGTCGGCCTGCGACTCGAGCGCGGAGAGGGTCTCGGCCGCCCGCTGCACCTCGGCGCCCAGCTCCTTGGCCTGGCCCCAAACTCCCCAGGCGCGCGAGCCCAGGTACGCCGCCGCGACCACCACGAGCAGCACCCAGACCAGGACCCACCACCACATGCACGCGACCCTACCCGTGCCCGGGTGCAGCGCCCGCGGTGGCGTCGTAGGCCGCGAGGGCGGCCCATGCGCCTTCGCCCACGGCCTGCGCGAGCTCGGGTGGCGCCACCACGGTGCCGAGGCCACCGAGGCGCCACACCAGCCGGCGCAGCCAGAGCGTGTCGGCCGTGCGCAGGGTCACCGTCTGCGACCCGTCGTCGGCGGCCTCCACGGACTCAACTGGGTAGTAGTCGCTGACCCAGGCGGCGCCGGGCTGCAGGTGCAGGGTGACCAGCTGGTCGTCCTCGCGCGGGGTGAAGGTTCCGGCGTCGAGGTCGCGCAGCTGGGCGTCTGGCGGCGGGGTGCCGTCGACGTCGAGCACCTCGAGCGCCTCGATGCGGTCCATCCGGAACAGCCGGGTGTCCTGGGCACGGTGGCACCAGCCCTCGAGGTACCAGCGGGAGTCGAGGTTGACCACGCGCATCGGGTCGACGTCGCGCTCGGTCGACTCGTCGCGGCTCGGCACGAGGTAGCGCAGGTGCACCCGTCGGTGGTCCGCGACGGCGCGGCGGGCGTCGGCCAGCGCGCCGGCCTCGACACCCTCGTCGATGGCGACCTCGACGCGGGCGGCGGCCTCGGCGCTCGCGCCGGTGGCCTCCTCGAGCTTGGCCATGGCCCGCTCGATCGCGTCCCGCTCCCCCAGTCCCGGCACCGCCGCCAGCGCGCGCAACCCGACCATCAGCGTCAGCGCCTCGTCTCGCCCGAGTCGGAGCGGGCGGGCAATGGTGTCGGCGTTGGTGACGAACACCCGGCCGCCCTCCCACTGGGCGTCGATGAGCTCGTCGGTCATCTGGCCGTAGCCGCACAGGTAGAGCAGCCGCAGGTCGGTCTCGAGCTGTTGGGGGGTGATGCCGAGCTCGTCGGCGGCCTGCTGGAGGTCGATGCCCTGGCGGTTGACCAGCCACGGCACCATCGTCAACAACCGGGACAGCCGGTCGGTCGCCGTCTCCGGGGCCGCCTTGCCGCCCTTGGTGGGGCTCACGCGGCACCCCCTGCGACCAGGGCACCGCGGAGCCGCTGCACGACCAGCTCCCGGACCTCGTCGGGCGCCTCCACGACGACGTCGGGGCCGTAGCCGGTGACCTCGTCGGCGAGCGCGTCGGGGTCGGTGAACGGGACCTCGAGCTCGGTCCACTCCCCAGACTCGCGGGATGCGGTGGCCCGGCGGCGCAGCGCACGTCCGCGGTCGTCGCGCACGCGGACGCGTGCCGTCTCGGTGCGCTGCTCTCCCACGCTGGTGCGGATCATCTCCTGGGCGCGGTGGTCGGCGGGCACGGTGTACGGCTCGGCCTTCCTCACCTCGCTGACCGGACCGGCGATGCGGGACAGCCGGAACACCCTCGGTGCGTCGCGGTCGAGGTCGAACCCGGTGAGGTACCACCGGCCGTGCCACGAGGCGAGCCCCCACGGCTGCACCCGCCGGGTGAGGGCCTGCCCCGCCCCGCTGCGGCGGTAGTCGAAGGTGATCGTGCGCTGGCCCACGACGGCGTCCTTGACGGCCTCGAACGCGGGTTCGCGGGTGCCTAGCCGCGGCTCGATGCCGACCAGCGAGTCCTCGTCGCGCTCGATGTCGGCGGCCTTGAGCTTGCGCAGCGCCTGGGCGGCGGGGCCGGCGAGCGAGGCGTGCGCCCAGGTGCGACTGGCCAGGCCGAGCACAGCCAGCTCGTCCGGCTCGAACTCGATGTCGGGCAGGGCGTACTCACGCTGGTCGATGCGGTACCCCTGCTCGTCGTCCCAGACCCCGATGTCGGCGGTGACCAGCGGGATGCCGAGCTCGCGCAGCTCGTCCTTGTCACGCTCGAACATCCGGTCGAAGGCCTCGTCGCTGGTGGCCGTGTGGTACTGCGGGACGAGGTCGCGGATCCGCGACTTGGGCAGCGGGCGGCGGGTGTAGAGCAGGCACATCACGAGGTTGAGCAGCCGCTCGGTCTTGGCCGCCGGGCCGTTGGGTGCGCTCACCCGCCCGACGCTACCCGAGGGCTGGTGGTGGCGTGGCTAGGCTCGTCGCCGTGATGCAGTGGCGCGAGGGGACGGTCCAGCAGGTGCGGGGCCGGTGGCCGGGCGCGGTGGAGTATGCCGTGCAGCTGGCTTCCACGGAGGGCGGCGCCACCGCGCCGCAGACGGTGCGCGCCCTCGCCTACACCGCCCTGGTGGGTGAGCCAGAGGTGGGCGACCGGGTGCTGCTCAACGCCTCGGCGCTGCTGCGCGGGGTGGGCACCGGTGGGCTGGCCTTCGTCGTCGCGGCGCCGGACCGGCTGCCGCCCGACCCTGCCCCTGGAGACCGGCCGCAGGGGCACATCGTCAAGGCGCGGTACACCCCGC
>JAICSZ010000506.1 GCA_025936615.1 Pedococcus sp.
ATGTCCGTGCTCGTCGTCGCGTCCGCGTTGGCCGGCGTCGTGCTCGCCCTCGGGTATCGCGGCAGCCTCCAGGTGGTCAACGAGATCGCACCGGACGACCGCCGTGCGGAGGTCGTGTCCAGCTACCTGATCGCGGTCTTCCTCGGCAACGCGCTGCCCGTCATCGGGGTCGGCGTGCTGTCCACCCTGGTCGCCCCGTTCGTCGCCACCATCACCTTCGCCTGCGTGGTGGGGACGCTGGCCGCGGCCGCGCTCGGCGGCGCCCGGCTCCGCGGACCGACCCCGCGTTCAAAGCCGTCGGCCGGCCCGGGTCGTTGATATCGGCTTGCCATGTCTGCGGGTGCGGGATTGACTCCAACGGTGGCCGGCGTCCTGCATGTCGACGAGATCCCGATCGACGTCGTACTGGTTCGGGCGTTGGTGGCACGCGCGATGCCGGAGCTCGGCCACCTGCCCGTTCGAGAGGTGGCGTCAACCGGCTCGACAAACGCGCTGTTCCGTCTCGGCGACGACCTCCTCGTGCGGCTGCCGCGCCAGCGCGGAGGCTCGGCGGCGATCTCGAAGGAGGCCAGGTGGCTACCTGCCCTGGCGCCCTCCTTCCCGGTCGCAGTCCCCGAGGTGGTCGGCGTGTTCGAACCCGACTGCGGCTTTCCCGAGCGGTGGTCGGTGGTGCGCTGGATCGACGGTGAGCACCCGGGCGTGGTCGGCCCCGAGACTCCGGACGACGTCCGGCGTGGCCGGCTCGCGCACGAGCTTGCCCAGGTGGTGAGGGCTCTGGCACTGGCAGAGGTGCCCCGCGAGGCGTTCGACGACCCGGACCTGCGGTGGTACCGCGGCGAGCCACTCGCGACCATGGACGCGATCACGCGCGAGAACATCGATCGTTGCCGGGCGCTGAGCGACTGCGACCTTGACCTCGCCGCCGCAACACGCGTGTGGGAGCAGGCGATGCGTCTCCCGGGGGCGATGGACCGGCCGGCTCCCCGGTGGTACCACGGCGACCTAGCGGCGGAGAACCTGCTGGTGCGCGACGGGACGCTCACCGCGGTCCTCGACTTCGGTGGCCTGTCGATCGGTGACCCGGCGGTCGACCTCTCGGTCGCCTGGGAGGTCCTCGATCCACCAGCCAGGGAGACCTTCCGCAAGGAGCTCGGCGTCGACGAGGTCACCTGGCTGCGGGGCCGCGCCTGGGCCCTCTGCATCTCGTTGATGATCTGGTACTACTGGACGACCATGGCGGCTCGACGGGCCAGCCGCGTGTCCGTCGTACGCAACGTCCTGACCGACGCCGCCCACCTCTCCTGAGTGCCCGGTGTGCCCGGCCACCTCGCGCATCCACGCCTGGTAACCACCCACCAGGTCGGTGGCCCGGTGCAGGCCGAGGCAGCGCAGGGTGTGGGCCACCAGGCTCGAGCTGTAGCCCTCGTCGCAGACCACGATCACGCGAAGGTCCGTGGAGGTCGCCTCGGGGATCCGGTGCGGGCTGGTCGGGTCGAGCCTCCACTCGAGCACGTTGCGGTCGACGACCACCGCCCCGGGCAGCTCGCCGTCGCGGAGACGTTGCTGGATCGGGCGGGTGTCGACCACGAGGGCGCCGTCGGCGGCCTCGGCTGCGAGGTCGTGCGCGCAGACCCGGTCCAGGTCCCGGCGGCAGGCCGCCAGCAGGTCCTCGATCGCGCTCACCTGCGGCACGTACCCAGGTGACGC
>JAICSZ010000175.1 GCA_025936615.1 Pedococcus sp.
GCCGAGATCGAGGCACTCGTCACCCAGGGCGTCGTCGAGGTCACCCTGCTCGGGCAGAACGTCAACACCTACGGCGTCGAGTTCGGGGACCGGCTCGCGTTCGGCAAGCTGCTGCGCGCGTGCGGAGAGGTCGAGGGTCTCGAGCGGGTGCGCTTCACCAGCCCGCACCCGGCGGCGTTCACCGACGACGTCATCGCCGCGATGGCCGAGACGCCCAACGTCATGCCGAGCCTGCACATGCCGTTGCAGTCCGGCTCGGACAAGGTGCTCAAGGACATGCGCCGCTCCTACCGCAGCGCGAAGTTCCTCGGCATCCTCGACAAGGTCCGCGCACAGATCCCGGACGCCGCAATCACGACCGACATCATCGTGGGCTTCCCCGGTGAGACGGACGCGGACTTCGAGGAGACGCTGCGGGTCGTGCGCGAGAGCCGGTTCGCCAGCGCGTTCACCTTCCAGTACTCCATCCGCCCGGGCACCCCTGCGGCGACCATGCCCGACCAGCTCCCCAAGGCGGTGGTCCAGGAGCGCTACGACCGCCTGGTCGAGGTTCAGGAGGAGATCTCCTGGGTCGAGAACCGACGGGTCGAGGGCCGAGACGTCGAGGTCCTGGTCGCCACGGGTGAGGGGCGCAAGGACCGCGAGACCAACCGACTGTCCGGTCGCGCGCGCGACAACCGGCTGGTCCACTTCGCCGTGCCCGAGGGCATCCAGCGCCCGCGGCCAGGTGACCTGGCCACTGTCGGCGTCACCTACGGCGCGCCGCACCACCTCGTCGCCGACGGCGCCCTCGAGGACGGGCCGTATGCCGTGCGCCGCACCCGCGGAGGTGACGCCTGGGAGGCACTGCAGGGCGCACCTGTGCAGGGCAAGCCGGCGGTCTCGCTCGGCATCCCCGGCGTGGGTCGCCCGCAGGCCCGCGCGGTCACACCGGCTTGCGGCTGACCACTCGCTGACCTGCTCGAAGCGCCCCAGCCGCGACCGGCTGGGGCGCTTCGGGCGTCCTGCTCAGCCGTCCGACTCGCTGCTCTCGGTGTCCATGTCGCTGGTGGAGCCCGAGTCGGCGTCGAAGCCGGAGCTGTCGGAGCTGCCAGAGTCGTCAGTGGAGCCTGACTGACCGCCGAAGTCGCTCTCGCCACCCCCGCTGTCACGGCTGGCGCCGGAGGCGCCGCTGCCCTCGAAGCCGCTGTTCGCGCCCTCGCCGGAGCCGCTGTCACCGCCCACGGAGTCCCCACCCGAGTCGCCGCTCTCGATGGCGTCGTCACCCCGCTGCTGTGCCTGGTCGACCTGGTCCGAGAACCGGCCTCCCGTGGCGCTGTCCGCGGCGTCCCCCGCCCGGTCCATGCCCTGGTCGCTGAGGTTCTCGACCTGCTCAGGGTGCTCCTTTGCGTGCTCCTCGGCCTTGTCCCTCAGGTTGTCGAACTGACTCATGCTGAACTCCTGTCTCGGACGTTTCGCACTTTTGGGACTTGTGGTCCCGTTTCGGTCGTGAAGGACGATTCCCCACGCCCGATCCTCCCGCTCAGTCCCTGTGCGCGCCACCCGAGTGGGGCTGGTGGGACCCGGTTCTGCCAGACTCGCCGCCATGACGATCCGGCCCATCGTGATCCTCGGGGAGCCGGTGCTGCACCGGCGGGCCGCTCCGGTGGAGTCCTTCGACGACGACCTGGCGGCCCTGGTCCGCGACATGTTCGAGACCATGGACGCTGCGCACGGCGTGGGGCTGGCTGCGCCACAGATCGGCGTCGGACTGCGGGTCTTCACCTGGCAGATGGACAACGACGACGCGGTGCCCGAGCGCGGCGTCATCGTCAACCCCTTCGTCAGCCCCTCGAAGCCTGCTGTGGAGGACCCGGACCCCCACGACGAGTCCGAGGGCTGCCTGTCGGTGCCGGGGGAGAGCTTTCCGCTCAAGCGCGGGGACCGTGCCAGCGTGAGCGGCTTCGATGCCGCGGGCAACGAGCTCGCGTTCGAGGCGACCGGCTGGTTCGCCCGCTGCATGCAGCACGAGTACGACCACCTCAACGGGTTCCTGTACGTCGACCGACTGAACGAGACCTGGTCCAAGAAGGCGCGCAAGGCCGCCAAGCGGGCGGGCTGGGGCAAGCCCGGGGCGTCCTGGATGCCCGGTGTGGACCCGGACCCCTTCGGCCACGACAGCCCCGACGAGCACGACCTCTGAGCGCCATGACGAGTGTCGGACCACTGGTGCTTGCAGTGGTCGGCCCCACCGCCACCGGCAAGTCCGACCTCGCCCTCGACCTCGCCGAGGCCCTCGGCGGTGAGGTCGTCAACGCCGACGCGAGCCAGCTCTACGCCGGCATGGACATCGGGACGGCCAAGGTCCCCGCAGGCCAGCGCCGCGGCATACCCCACCACCAGCTCGACGTCCTGGAGGTGACGCAGGAGGCCAGCGTCGCCGCCTACCAGGCGGCGGCTCGGGAGGACATCGCGGCGGTGCAGCGGCGCGGTGCGCACCCGGTCCTCGTGGGCGGGTCCGGCCTCTACGTGCGTGCCGCCCTCGACCACCTCGAGATCCCGCCGACCGATGCCACCGTTCGGGCCCGGTTGGAGGCGGAGGGGTATGCCGCGGGAGCGCCCTCCATGTACGCGCGCCTTCGCGAGGTGGATCCCGTTGCAGCCCGAGCGATCCAGCCGAACAACCTGCGCCGCATCATCCGGGCGCTGGAGGTGGTCGAGCTCACGGGTCGGCCGTTCTCGGCCACCATGCCGGTCCGCGAGCACCTCCAGCCCACCGTCATGCTCGGGCTGCGGCTGCCCAGGGAGGCCCTCGACGAGCGCATCGCCGCCCGCGTGCGGCGGATGTGGGCGGACGGCCTGCTCGACGAGGTGCGCCAGCTGGAGCGGCGGGGGCTGCGTCGTGGGAGGACCGCGTCGCGGGCCCTCGGTTACGCCCAGGCGCTGGCGGAGCTGGACGGCCACCTGGGCGAGGCGGAGGCGATGGCGCAGACCACGACTGCGACCCGGCGCTACGCCCGTCGGCAGGTGTCGTGGTTCGGACCCGACGAGCGGATCCACTGGCTGGATGCCGCGGACCCGAACCTGCGCGAGCGAGCCCTTGACCTGGTGCGGACCGCCATCGGCGACAATGGTGCACATGGCTGACCAGACCGCCTTCACCAAGGGCCACGGCACGGAGAACGACTTCGTGCTCGTGCCCGACCTCGAGGGCGTCCTGGAGCTCAGCGGCGAGCAGGCGGCCCGGCTGGCAGACCGGCACGCCGGCATCGGTGGCGACGGCGTGATCCGGGTGGTGCCGACCGCCGCCGCCCGGGAGCCGGACGTGACCGCGCAGGCCCCCGAGGCCCGCTGGTTCATGGACTACCGCAACGCCGACGGCTCCCTGTCCGAGATGTGCGGCAACGGGACCCGGGTCTTCGCCACCTACCTGCGTCGCGAGGGGCTCGAGACCGCCGACGAGTTCGCCATCGCCACTCGGGCGGGCGTGAAGACGGTGCGGTTCGAGACACCTGACCTCATCGCGGTCAACCTCGGCCCGTGGCGGCTCACCCAGCCCGCCATCGCCGACGCGGAGGGTTTCGACGCCCTGGTCCAGGTGGAGGGAGCCGACCCGCTCTCCGCGCTCAGCCTCGACCTCGGCAACCCCCACACCGTGGTCGCCCTGCCCGAGGCGCTCGACCTCGATGCCCTCGACCTGCACCGGGTCCCGGTCGTCAACCCGGCGCCCGTGCACGGCACCAACGTGGAGTTCGTCCGCCCCCTCGGCTCGGGGCACATCCGGATGCGGGTGCACGAGCGGGGGGTTGGCGAGACCCGCTCGTGTGGCACCGGCGCGGCCGCCGCCGCGCTGGCCACCCGGTTCTGGGCCGGTGGGCAGGGCGACACCTGGACCGTCGACGTCCCCGGCGGACGCCTGCGCGTGCGTGCGCTGCCGGGTCAGGAGGTCGAGCTCGCCGGTCCGGCGGTGCTGGTGGCCGACGGCGTCACCTCGCTCGTGTGACCTCCAGGACCCGGAAGCCCTTGTCGGCCACGAGCCGCGAGATCCCGAACTGATCCCCGTCGAGGTGCTCACCGAGCCAGCGCTGGAGCGAGTCCGAGCCGAGGTTCTTCTGCACCACGAGGTAGGCGGCGCCTCCCGGCGCGAGCCGCGGGAGCCAGTGCAGGAGCATCTCGTGGAGCACCGCCTTGCCCACCCGGATGGGCGGGTTGGACCACACCAGGTCGAAGGCCACCTGCTCGGGTATGCCGCCGGGCTGGCTCGCCTGCACGTTGGCAAGTCCGAGCGTCCGGGCGTTTGCGCGCAGCAGGTCCAGGGCCCGCTCGTTGACGTCCACGGCGTACACCGTCGCCGCGGGCGACAGCAGCCCCAGGCTGAGCGCCACTGGTCCCCAGCCGCACCCCAGGTCCAGGAACGTCCCGGTCGAAGGAGGTGCCGGCGCCTGGCCCAGCAGCACCGCAGTCCCCTTGTCGAGCCCATCCGGGCTGAACACGCCGCCAGCCGTGCGCACGGTCACCTCACGCCCAGCCAGGGTGAGGGTGAGCTCGCGCTGCTCGGCCGGGCTGGCGGGCTGGGCGGTGAAGTAGTGGTCCGTGCTCATCGATGACAACGCTAGTGGCCACCGCATCCGCACCAGTGGACCCCTGATCCTTTGGACACCTGCCCGCTTGGACACCTGATCCTTTGGACACTGATCCTTGGGACATAAAGGACTCGCCGTGGTCGTTGGACAGGTGAGACTCTTGATGGGACATGACACTGAGACGTTCTGAGATCTTTGACACCAGGGCCGTGGCGCTCGCCGAGGAGGACCAGTTCCTGCCGGCGGACGCAGCGGGCTTCGACGGCGAGCAGTACGACCGCGAGGACCGCGCGGCCCTGCGCCGCGTCGCCGGGCTCTCCACCGAGCTCGAGGACATCACCGAGGTCGAGTACCGCCAGCTGCGGCTGGAGCGGGTTGTCCTGGCTGCCGTGTGGACCGACGGCACGCAGGAGGACGCCGACAACTCGATGCGCGAGCTCGCGGCCCTCGCCGAGACGGCCGGGTCGGACGTCCTCGCCGGCGTGATGCAGCGTCGGCAGCGCCCGGACACGGGCACCTACCTGGGCAAGGGCAAGGCCGAGGAGCTGCGCGACATCGTGCTGGCCGAGGGGGCCGACACGGTCATCTGTGACACCGAGCTGGCCCCGTCGCAGCGGCGTGCGCTCGAGGACGTGGTCAAGGTCAAGGTGATCGACCGCACCGCCCTGATCCTCGACATCTTCGCCCAGCACGCGAAGTCGAAGGAGGGCAAGGCCCAGGTCGAGCTGGCCCAGCTCCAGTACCTCCTCCCGCGGC
>JAICSZ010000248.1 GCA_025936615.1 Pedococcus sp.
GGGCGCACCTCGCTCGGCGCGCTCCAGCCGATCGCGGTCGGGGGGAAGCCGGTCGACTTCGAGCAGATCGAGGAGCTCGACGAGGACGACGCCCTCGGCGTGGGCAAGGTCGAGGACTTCACGTGGAAGGGCCTGCTCGACTTCACCACCTGCACCGAGTGCGGCCGGTGCCAGAGCCAGTGCCCGGCGTGGAACACCGACAAGCCGCTGTCGCCCAAGATGCTCGTCATGACGCTGCGCGACCACGCGCACGCCAAGGCGCCGTGGCTGCTGGCCGGCGAGTCGCAGCGGGCGGAGCTCGAGGCCAAGGACGCGTCGCTCGCTGCATTGTCCGGGGTGCCGCTGGTCGGCGACACCGGGTACGGCGCGCAGGCGGGCGACGGCGCGCTCGGCACCCACGGCGTGGGCGGCGGCACAGGCGCGCTGGCGGCCTACAACCCGCACGGCCCGGACGCGGTCATCGACGCGGACGTGCTGTGGTCGTGCACCACCTGCGGGGCGTGTGTGGAGCAGTGCCCGGTCGACATCGAGCACGTCGACGCGATCGTGGACCTGCGCCGCTACCAGAACCTGATCGAGTCCGCGTTCCCCTCCGAGCTCGGGGGGCTGTTCAAGAACATGGAGAACAAGGGCAACCCGTGGGGCATGGCCGCCCGCGCCCGCCTCGACTGGGCCAAGGACCTCCCCTTCGAGGTCAAGATCCTGGGTCGAGACGTCGAGTCGGCCGAGGAGGTGGACTACCTGTTCTGGGTCGGCTGCGCCGGCGCGTACGAGGACCGGGCCAAGAAGACCACCCGCGCGGTGGCCGAGCTGCTCGACACCGCTGGTGTCACGTTCGCGATCCTCGGCGACGGGGAGACCTGCACCGGCGACTCCGCCCGCCGCGCCGGCAACGAGTTCCTCTACCAGATGCTCGCCCAGCAGAACGTCGAGACCCTCAACGAGGTCGGCGCCACCAAGATCGTGGTGACCTGCGCGCACTGCTTCAACACCATCAAGAACGAGTACCCCCAGCTCGGCGGCAAGTACGAGGTCGTCCACCACACCCAGCTGCTCAACCGCCTCGTCCGGGAGAAGAAGCTGGTCCCGGTCACCCGACCCGCCGACGCCCCCGGCAAGTCACCGAAGTCCACCACCAAGGACGTCGCCTCCACCGGCAGGACGGTCACCTACCACGACCCCTGCTACCTCGGGCGCCACAACGGCATCTACTCACCCCCACGCGAGCTCATCGGCGCCCTGCCCGGCGTGCAGTACCGCGAGATGGAGCGCTCCAAGGAGAAGTCGTTCTGCTGCGGCGCCGGCGGGGCGCGCATGTGGATGGAGGAGAAGCTCGGCACCCGCATCAACACCAACCGCACCGAGGAGGCCCTGGGCACCGGCGCCGAACGCATCGCGATCGGCTGCCCCTTCTGCCGGGTCATGCTCTCCGACGGCCTCACCACCGCCCAGTCCGAAGGACGCGCCGAAGAGGTCGAAGTCGTCGACGTCGCCCAGATGCTGCTCGCCGCCGTCCGCCGCGGCGACGACGGCCAACCGGCCGACGTGGAGGCCACCGAGCCCGAGCCCGACCCGGAGCCGCAACCCGTCGGCTGAGGCGACGCGGCGCTGGGAGGTGCCGACGCGGCATACGTCATCGCCTGCCAGCCACCCAACTCAGCACAGGTTGGTGAATGGTGGACACGCTCCAACCTGTCCGGCATTCACGAGCCTTTGCTAGCAAGGGTTACTGCAAAGGGGGGTCAGGCGACCTCGGCCATCAGCGCGGCCAGCCGGGCTCGCGACGGGATCTCCAGCTTGCGGAAGATGTGGGCCAGGTGCGCGTCGACGGTCCGCGGCGAGACGAACAGCTGCTCGGCGATCTGGCGGCTGGTCAGTCCCTCGGCCACGAGCTCCGCCACCGCCCGCTCGGCCTTGGTCAGGTTGCCCAGCGGCGTCTCGCGCTCCGGCTGGGCGCCTCGCACGAACAGCTCGGTGACAGCTGACACCCCCACCGGCGTCAGCTGGCCGTGCACCACCCATCCCCGGGGGCAGTCGCGTGGCGTTCCGGTCACCGTCGGGAGGGGTGCCCGAGGCGGCGCCATCGCCTGGCGTGGGAGCCGCAGTGCCGCCGCTGCGCCCGCCAGCTGCCGGTATGCCGCCGTGCCCGGCTCACCCGCGATCGTCGCCAAGCCGTCGAGCGCCTCAGCGGCGCGCAAGGGCATCGGGACCGCACTGGCCCGACGCAGGGCCGACAGGTACGAGGCCTGGGCCTGGGCGGGCTCGCCCATGGCCATGAGGGCGTCCGCCACGAGCAACCTGCCCTCGACGGCCTCCCGGCCCAGCTTGATGCTGTCCGCGAGCACCACGATGTCCGCCGCACGGCCGGCTGCCGGTCCGATGTCCCACGCTGCGAGCAGCTCACGGGCATCCTGCAGCTGCACCACGAGGCGCACCGCCCAGGGCAGGGTCTCGGGGTCGACCTCGAGCCCGGCCTGGCCGGTGACGAGGCGGTGCGTGGTGTCCGCGAGCAGTGCGACCCGGTCCTCGTGGATCGCGCGAGCCTGCTCGCGGGCGTGGCTCGCCAGCGACTCCGCCTCGACGAGCCGTCCCTGCTCGAAGGCGATGCGGGCCAGCAGCGTCTGCGCCGACAGGGCCATCCACCTCTCATCGGAAGGGGGCGAGTCGAGGACGAGCGTGGCGAGCTGCTCCGCCTCCCCGAAGCTGCCCTCGGAGACGCAGACGTCCATGAGGGTGCGCCGCACCTGGCGGACGACGTTTGTGTCCGCCGCGCCCAGTGCGAGGGTCCGCTCGGCGTCGGCGCGGGCGTCGGCCAGCCGCCCAGCGTCGAGGTGCATCTCCGCGCGGATGGCGGCGCTGCGCGCCAGCTCGAGGTTCCGGGGCCCGGCGCTGAGCGCGGCGGCGTGCTGCGTCGCCCGCTCCAGCAGGCGCAGTCCTTCGTAGGTGCCACGCACCTCGGACGCACAGATGCCCGCCCGGCGGGCGACCTGGGAGCCGATGGCCGGTGGTCCGTCGCCGCTGTCCAGCACTGCCTCGAGGAGCTCGAGGGCCTCCTTGGCGCACATGGCCGTGTACAGCGAGGAGAACGCGCGGTTCGCAAGGGCGTAGCCCTGCGCGCGGGTCGCCTCGTCGCCGCAGAGGTGTCGGACGGCGACCTGCAGAAGCGGTACGTCCCGCAGCCACGGCGCGTCCGCCGCCCCGGTGTTGGCCTCCTGTGGAACCACCCGCTCGGCCCACCGCACGAGCCCGGACAGGGCCGCCTCATCGTCCGCGTCATCGACGCCGAGCTGGATCCCCACCTCCCGGAGCGGCGTCAGCATGTCGAAGCGCCCGTCCGGCTGGACCTCGACGAGGCTGCGGCGGGCGAGCGCGGACGCGAGCTGGACGGCCTGGGCCCGCGACACCCCACAGATGTCGGCGAGGGCGTCGAGGTTCACCGGGTGCCCGACTGCGGCGACCCGACGAAAGCACTGCTGCTGTTCCTCGTCGAGCAGCTCGTAGGATCCCCGGACCGCCTGGGACATGCTGCCGGCTGGGCTGACGTCGCTGACGCCGACGAGCGCGATCTGGACGCCGAGCTGCTCGATCACCGAAGGAAGGCCACCACTGGCCTCCAGCAGCGCTCGGACCGTCTTCTCGTGCTGGTCGAGGTCCACGGTGTGGCCGCCGGCGGCCGCCACGCGAGCCAGCAGCAGCTCGACGGCCGGGCCCTCCAGGGGCGCGGTCGGCCGTGGAACTGGCAGCGGCGGCATGCGCAGCACGTTCTCGTGCGGACGCGCTGCGACCGTCGTCGCCGTGCACAGGAGGTGGAAGCCCTCCGCGTCCTCCACCAGGTCGTCGAGCAGCGCTCCGAGCCCGTCGATGGCGTCGACGCCGTCGAGGACCAGCAGCAGCTCCTGGCCGTCCAGGGCCCGCTTGAGCGCCATCGGCTCCGAGTCACCGGGCGCCACCTCGGCGTCGAGGGCACCCAGGCAGGCGCTGACGAGCGCCGCGGTGCTTGCACAGCGCCGACCAGTCACCCAGGCCGAGCGCGGCACACCAGCGGCCGCGTGGCGAGCCACCAGCGTCTTGCCACAGCCCGGGGGCCCGGTCAGCGTCACCCACCGGCTCCTACCGAGCATCTCCTGCAGTCGCTCGACCACGTCGTCGCGACCCACACACGGAGTCAGCACCGGCCAAGGCTATCGAGTGGGCGCTGGGAACATCGGTGGTTTCACCGATGCCTTCGCCCACCCGGCTCCGACACTCTTGTCCTCAACGGATCGGGAGCCGGAGCCGTCGGGACGCGTGGAGGGGCGCGGCCCGTGGACTCCGGACCCTGGTCGGCGGTTCGGGGGTTCCGCCACGATGGGCCGGGTGCGGTGTCCGGGGGGAC
>JAICSZ010000392.1 GCA_025936615.1 Pedococcus sp.
CTGCACGACGCCGGCCTGACCGAGGGAGCCCTGCAGAACACCCCGGACTACCCAGTGGACGAGCTCGCCCGCGAGGCGGTGATCCGCGCCGACGGCACCAAGCTGCCCATCACCCAGAACTGCTCCGGCAAGCACGCCGGCATGCTCGCCACCTGCGTCGTCAACGGGTGGGACACCACCACCTACCGCGACCCCGCCCACCCGCTCCAGCAGGCCATCCTGGCCACGCTCGAGGAGCTCACCGGTGACCAGGTCACGGCCACTGCGGTGGACGGCTGTGGCGCGCCGGTCATGGCGGTCACGCTCGCGGGGCTGGCCCGCGCCTTCGGGCGGATCGCCTCAGCACCGGAGGGCGCCGCCGAACGAGAGGTCGCCGACGCGATCCGGGGCAACCCGGCCTACCTCGGCGGCACCCGCCGCGACGTGACCGCACTCATCGAGGCGACCCCCGGCCTGATCGCCAAGGACGGTGCAGAGGCCGTGTATGCCGTGGGGCTGGCGGACGGGCGTGGCGTCGCCCTCAAGGTCGCGGACGGCTACCAGCGGGCCAAGCCGGTCATCCTCGCCGCCGCCCTGCGCCGGCTGGGCGTGCAGTCCCCGGCGCTGGAGCGGCTGGAGGACTCGCCCGTCCTCGGGCACGGCGAGCCCGTCGGCGCCATCGTCGCCGTGAACCTCTAGCGAGCCCGGCCCACCATGCGCGCAGTCCTCCAGCGCGTCACCAGCGCGTCGGTCGAGGTGGACGGTGTGGTGGTCGGGGAGATCGACCGCCCCGGGCTGCTGGCGCTCGTCGGGGTCACCCACGACGACGGGCCCGCGCAGGTCGAGACCCTCGCGCGCAAGATCAGCGAGCTGCGGATCCTGCGCGACGAGCGGTCGGTCCTCGACGAGGGCGCGCCGGTGCTCGTGGTCAGCCAGTTCACCCTCTACGCCGACACCCGCAAGGGGCGGCGACCCTCGTGGGGTGCCGCCGCGCCCGGGCCCGTCGCCGAGCCGCTCGTGGAGGCGGTGGTCGAGGCGCTGCGTTCGCGCGGGGTCGAGGTGGCGACGGGCCGGTTCGGCGCCATGATGCAGGTGTCGCTGGTGAACGACGGACCGGTCACGCTTGTGGTCGACAGCTGACCCGTAGGCTGTTCCCATGTTCGACCTCAACGGCGCCCAGGGCCTCATCCTGCAGCTGCTGGGCCTGGCGGCGTTCATCATGGAGGTGTGGGCGTTGGTCGATGCCGCGCGGCACCGCAAGGACGCCTACGTCGCGGCGTCCAAGCGCACCAAGACCTTCTGGCTCGTGGTGCTGGGCGTCGCCGTGTTGCTGGGGTTCGTCTCGCTGCGCAACCCGCTGAACCTCTTCAGCCTGCTCGCCGTCGTCGGCGCGGGCATCTACCTCGCCGACGTGCGACCTGCGCTGCGCCAGGTGGGCCCGCGCGGCGGTGGCGGTGGGCAGCAGCGCATGGGACCCTACGGGCCGTGGTGAGCGGGGAAGAGGTGGTCGGCGACATCGACGACATCCGGGACCCGCGGGAGGGCATCTTCACCGTCGAGCGTCCTTGGGGGAACTTCCAGCAGTTCGTCTCCAACGAGCACGTGACGGTCAAGGTCATCACCGTCCTGCCGGGGCACCGGCTCTCGCTGCAGACCCACTCGCACCGGGGCGAGTTCTGGCAGGTCCTCGACGTCCCCATCGAGGTCACCGTGGCCGAGCGCACCTGGAGTGCCGAGGTGGGGGAGTCGGTATGGGTGCCGTGTGGCGCGCTGCACCGCATGGCCAACAAGGGCGACCGCCCCGGACGCCTGCTGGAGATCGCCTATGGCGACTTCGACGAGGCCGACATCGTCCGCCTCGAGGACGACTACGCCCGCTGACCTGCGGGCGCGACCGCGCCCCAGGCCACGGTCAGCTCGCCGAGCCGCCAGCGGCTCGGACCGTCGAGCAGCGGCCAGCCGTCGTCCCTGAGGGCTGCGACGGTCGCGAGGAACCGTTGCCTGACCCCGTATGCCGCGTGGTGGGCGGCTCGGGCCCAGGCCAGGTCGAGCGCCTCGAGCCACTCGTGCACCGGCTCCCCGGGCACGTTGCGGTGGATGAGCGACTTGGGCAGGCGTTCGGCGATGTCCGACGGTGAGGCGAGCCCGCGCAGCCGCCAGGACAGCGTCAGCGAGAGCGGCCCCGAGCGGTCCACCGCGACCCACGCGCTGCGCCGGCCCAGCTCGTCGCAGGTGCCGTCGACGAGCAGGCCGTCGGGCGCCAGCCGGGCCTGCACCTGCCGCCACGCCGCGGCCACCTGTGACTCGTCGTACTGCCGCAGCACGTTGAAGGCGCGCACGAGTGCCGGTTCGGCGCCGCCGTCGAGGGGAACCTCGAACCCGCCGAGCCGGAAGCCCAGGCCGGGGCGTTCCAGGGAGCGGGCCGCGGCCACCCGCTCGGGGTCGATCTCGATGCCGACGACCTGCACGTCCGCGCGGACCCGCGTGAGCCGGTCGTGCAGCTCGACCGCCGTGACAGGGGACGCGCCGTAGCCCAGGTCGACCACGACCGGCGCGCGGCCCGAGCGGCGCAGCCGCCAGGCCTCGGGGCCTGCCAGCCAGCGGTCGACGCGGCGCAACCGGTTGGGGTTGGTGGTGCCACGGGTGATCGTCCCCACCGGTCGCTGGCCTGCCACGAGGGGCAGCGTAGGACCAACGGCACCTACGCTTGGGACCGTGACGTGGCGGGGCCGGGACATCAGCCGCAGCATGCTGGCCCTGGTCGTCTCGCTCGCGGCCCTCGCGCTGCTGGGGCTGAGTGCGCGGTTGCCGGGCTGGCTGGGCCACGACGAGGGGTTCGACAACGTGCCGCCCGGGCTGCTCACGGTGGCGCCAGCCGCCAAGGGGGTGGCAACGCTCGGTGGTGGCGTCACGGTCTCGATGTACTCCGACGGCCTGCGGCTCTACCGCGGGGACGACCTGCTCGCCCAGACCGTCATC
>JAICSZ010000297.1 GCA_025936615.1 Pedococcus sp.
CGAGCGCGGCCCGAAGGTGCGGGTGGCGGTGATGTCCTTCGGGTTCAAGTACGGCGTCCCGCTCGACGCTGACTTCGTCTTCGACATGCGGTTCCTGCCCAACCCGTTCTGGATCCCCGAGCTGCGCAACCACACCGGGCTGGAGTCGGCCGTCTCCGACTTCGTCCTCGGGCAGCCGGGCGCCGGGGAGTTCGTCGAGCGCGTGGTGGCGCTCATGGACCCCGTGACGGCGGGCTACGTGCGCGAGGGGCGGCGCTACGTCACCCTCGCGGTGGGCTGCACCGGCGGCAAGCACCGGTCGGTCGCGGTGGCCGAGGCGCTGCGCGAGCGACTCCGCAGCGACGACGTCGCCACCTTCGTGGTGCACCGGGACCTGGGGCAGGAATGAGCGCGAGCGGAAGCGAGCAGGCGGCGTGACCGCCCGCTCGGTCGTCGCCCTGGGCGGTGGCCACGGCCTGGCCGCCTCGCTGGAGGCGCTCAAGCTCGTGTGCGACGACATCACGGCGGTCGTGACCGTGGCCGACAACGGCGGCTCGTCCGGGCGGCTGCGCGGCGAGTTCGACGTGCTGCCCCCGGGAGACCTGCGCATGGCGTTGAGCGCCCTGTGTGACGACACGGAGTGGGGGCACACCTGGAGCGACGTGCTCCAGCACCGGTTCCCGGGTGAGGGGCCACTGGCCGGCCATGCCGTCGGCAACCTGCTGATCGTGGCCCTGTGGGACCTGCACAAGGACGCCGTGGCGGGGCTCGACCTCGTCGGACGCCTGCTCAACGCCCGGGGCCGGGTGCTGCCCATGGCGGCGGTGCCGCTCGAGATCACTGCCCAGGTGCAGGGGTGCGACCCCGACCAGCCGCACGAGATCAGCACGGTGCGTGGGCAGTACGCCGTCGCAACGACTTCGGGCACGGTCCGCAGCATCGCCCTCGTGCCCGCTGAGCCGCCGGCGGCACCCGAGACGGTCGAGGCGGTGCGCGACGCCGACTGGGTGGTCCTCGGCCCGGGCTCGTGGTTCACCTCGGTCATGCCGCACCTCATGGTGCCGGCGCTGCGCAACGCCCTGCACGACACGACGGCCCGTCGGCTGCTGACCCTCAACCTCGAGCACTCCGGGGAGACGGCCGGCATGACCACGGCCGAGCAGGTCGCGGTGCTGGCCGACCACGCGCCGCGGCTCAAGCTCGACGTGGTGCTCGCGGACCCCAGCGCGGTCGATGACGAGGCCAGGCTGCGGGCTGCCGCCGCCCGCCTGGGCGCACAGGTGGTGCTCGCACCGGTGGCCAAACGCGGTGAGACGGGGCAGCATGACACCTTGCGGCTCGCCGCGGCATACCGTGACATCTTCGGGTGAGCACGCGGAGGGGGGCCGTGGCAGGGGCAGTCCTCGCTACCCCGCCAGAGCACGACGACGGGATGGCAGGATGACGGCATGGCGATGACGGCACGGGTCAAGGACGAGCTCAGCAGGCTCGACGTCACCAAGACGTGTTGCCGCAAGTCGGAGGTCGCCGCCACCCTGCGGTTCGCCGGCGGCCTGCACATCGTCGGCGGACGGATCGTCGTGGAGGCCGAGCTCGACACGGCAAACGCGGCGCGACGCTTGCGCAAGCACATCGGCGACCTCTACGGCCACCCCTCCGAGGTGCTGGTGCTGGCCGCCGGTGGCCTGCGCAAGGGCTCCCGCTACGTCGTGCGGGTCGTGCAGGACGGCGAGGCCCTGGCCCGCCAGACCGGCCTCATCGACTCCAGGGGCCGACCCGTCAGGGGTCTGCCGCCCAAGGTCGTCAGCGCCTCCGCGTGCGACGCCGAGGCCGCGTGGCGGGGCGCGTTCCTCGCACACGGCTCGCTCACCGAACCCGGCCGCTCCTCCGCGCTCGAGGTCACCTGTCCCGGCCCGGAGGCCGCGCTGGCGCTCGTCGGTGCGGCCCGGCGGCTCGGCATCCCGGCCAAGGCGCGCGAGGTCCGCGGCATCGACCGGGTCGTCATCCGCGACGGCGACGGGATCGGTGCGATGCTGACCAGGCTCGGCGCCCACGAGGCGGTGCTGGCCTGGGAGGAGCGCCGGATGCGGCGCGAGGTGCGGGCCACCGCCAACCGGCTCGCAAACTTCGACGACGCCAACCTGCGCCGCTCCGCGCGTGCGGCGGTCGCGGCGGGTGCCCGCGTCCAGCGCGCCATGGAGATCCTCGGCGACGACATCCCCGACCACCTGCGCGAGGCGGGCACCCTGCGGCTGGAGCACAAGCAGGCCTCGCTCGAGGAGCTGGGGCAGCTGGCCCAACCACCGATGACCAAGGACGCGGTCGCCGGTCGCATCCGCCGGCTGCTGGCGATGGCCGACAAGCGGGCCGCGGACCTGGGCATCCCCGGCACCGACGCCAACCTGACCCCCGACATGCTCGAGGCCTGATGACGGGTATCGCCGTCGTCGGCACTGGCTACGTCGGCCTGTCCATGGCCGTCCTGCTCTCGGAGCACAACGACGTGGTGGCCCTCGACATCGACGCGGACCGGGTGGCGCTGCTTCGCTCCGGGCGCAGCCCGATCTCCGACCCCGACATCGAGGACCACCTCGCCCATCGCGAGCTGCGGCTGCGGTTCACCACCGATCCCGACGAGGCGTACGCGGGGGCGCGCTTCGTCGTCATCGCGACCCCGACCAACTACGACCCGGTCGCGAACTACTTCGACACCTCGAGCGTCGAGCAGGTCGCCGCGGACGTCGTCGCCCGCAACCCCGACGCCGTGATGGTCGTCAAGAGCACGGTGCCGGTCGGCTTCACCAGCGAGCTGTCCGACCGCCTCGGTGGCAACGTCATCTTCTCGCCGGAGTTCCTGCGTGAGGGCAAGGCGCTGTGGGACAACCTGCACCCCTCCCGCATCGTCGTGGGGGACCGCAGCGACCGGGGCAAGGAGTTCGCCGAGCTGCTGCGCGAGTGCGCTGCCGACGACGACGTGCCGGTCCTGCTCACCGACAGCACCGAGGCGGAGGCCATCAAGCTGTTCGCCAACACCTACCTCGCGATGCGCGTCGCCTTCTTCAACGAGCTCGACACCTTCGCCCTCACCCACGACCTCGACCCGCGCCAGATCATCGAGGGCGTCGGTCTCGACCCGCGCATCGGCAGCGGCTACAACAACCCCTCCTTCGGCTACGGCGGCTACTGCCTGCCCAAGGACACCAAGCAGCTGCTGGCCAACTACGCCAACGTGCCGCAGAGCCTCATCGCCGCCATCGTCAACGCCAACACCACCCGCAAGGACTTCATCGCCACCGACGTGCTGCGACGCAGCCCGCGCGTGGTCGGCATCCACCGGCTGATCATGAAGTCCGGCTCCGACAACTTCCGGTCCAGCAGCGTCCAGGGGATCATGAAGCGGATCAAGGCCAAGGGCGTCGAGGTCGTGGTCTACGAGCCGGCCCTCGAGGAGGAGGCGTTCTTCGGGTCACGGGTGGTGCGCGACCTCGACGAGTTCACCGCGGTGGCGGACGTGATCATCGCCAACCGGATGGTGCCCGAGCTCGAGGGCGTGCGCGACAAGGTCTACACGCGCGACCTGTTCGGCGGCGACTCCTAGCCCACCACCGGACGTGGGCTGAGGGCCGCACGTCGGGCAGGGACGCGTGGGCGTGACCGCGCTCGCGGACCTTGGTCCCTTGATCACCCCACAGGCGGGGGACCTTGGTCCCGCGTTCTGGCGTCCGAGGCGTGAGGCGGCTGTCCCCGGGCCTACGGCATCCAATAGGGTCGGAGACGAACCCACTGCCGCGGAGGCGCAGCGTCGAGCCACGCGGCATACCGTCCATCTCCTGAAGGGCACTGCACCGTGACTGTTCGCGTAGGCATCAACGGATTCGGCCGGATCGGCCGCAACTTCTACCGCGCCGTGGTGGCCTCCGGCGCCGACATCGAGGTGGTGGCCGTCAACGACCTGACCGACAACGCCACCCTCGCCCACCTGC
>JAICSZ010000457.1 GCA_025936615.1 Pedococcus sp.
CCGCTCGTGGGCAAACTCGCAGACGCAAGCAGGCCTGTGGACCCGACCACCCCCAGACGCACGTATGCCGCGGGGACCAGCCCCGCGGCATACGGCCGCCTTGCGCCTGGGGTCGAGTCAGACGCGGCGCAGCACCGCCGTGACCTTGCCGAGGATGGTGGCGTGGTCGCCGTCGATGGGGTCGTAGGCGTCGTTGTGGGGGAGCAGCCAGACGTGGCCGTCCTTGCGCTTGAACGTCTTGACGGTGGCCTCGTTGTCGAGCATCGCCGCCACGATGTCGCCGTTGTCGGCGGTCGGCTGCTGGCGCACCACCACCCAGTCGCCGTCGCAGATCGCGGCGTCGACCATCGAGTCGCCGGCGACCTTGAGCAGGAAGAGCGACCCCTCGCCGACGAGCGACTTCGGCAGGGGGAAGACCTCCTCGACGGACTCCTCGGCCATGATCGGCACGCCGGCCGCGATCCGGCCCAGGACCGGGACGTAGGACGCCTCGGGGCGCGCGTCGCCCATGCCGGTCTCGTCGAACGTCGCCGTGTCGTCGTCGGGGTGCGCGCCACCGCGGTAGCCGGGTGCGTCGGCCGCCGTCTCGGGGGAGACGACCTCGAGCGCGCGGGGTCGGTTGGGGTCGCGGCGCAGGAAGCCCTTGCGCTCGAGGCTGGCGAGCTGGTGGGCCACCGAGCTCGGTGAGGTGAGCCCGACGGCCTCGCCGATCTCGCGCAGGCTCGGCGGGTAGCCGCGGCGGTCCACGGAGTTGCGGATCACCTCGAGCACGCGGCGCTGGCGCACGGTGAGGCCGCCGTCGCCGCGGTCGCGCTCGGGCAGTTCCTTGACGTTGTCCTCGCTCATGCCGCTCCTCGTCTCTGCAGGTCGGGTGCCGTGTGCCGGGTGGTCACCTCGGCGCGGGAACGGCGCTGTCAGTGGCCTCTGGTGTGCTTCGTGGTGTGAGCACAGGATATGCCGTTCGAACACAGTTTCCAAACACGTGTTCGAGGCGTGTCTTGATTGGTTCGAACACTCGTGCTACAAATCGTACAAGCGCTCGATCGGACATCCGTTCGACGGGCAGACGGATGGAGGACTCGATGAGTGCAGCAGCTGCCTGGGACATCGCCACCGCACCGGTGGGCGCGCCGGGACGTGCGTCGCGGGGCCCGGTGCGTCCACGCCTCACCTCCGTGCCGTGCGGCGAGGCTGCGGTGGCTCGCCCGACCGCGCCGGTCCGGGTCACCCGCGCCGGCCGGCTCGCGATCACCCTGACCGTGGCGGTCGCGCTCGTCGTGCTCGCACTGGCGCTCTTCCCGGGCGGCGCGTCCGGCACCGTCATCGACCACTCGACCACGGTTCAGCCCGGCCAGACCCTGTCCGAGGTGGCCGCCCGCGAGCTGCCGCAGCTGCCGATGGCCGACGCCGTCGCCCGCATCCAGGTCGCCAACGACCTGACCAGCGACGAGGTGCACGCCGGCCAGTCGCTGCTCATCCCGCGCGTCGGCTGAGCCACTCACCGCGACCGCTCGCTGGGGCTGGGCGCGGTCGAGTCGCGGGCGTGGAGTCTTCCGCGTGCCGTTGCGTGCCGGTGTGGGTAGCCTGCCAAGTGGAGGTGGCGACGTGGCTCCCAAGACGTTCCTCGACTGGCCGGTGATCCGGCAGTTCGGCAGTGGCGACTTCCTGGGTCGTGGGCCGTCGGTCACCTCGCCACGCACCCGCTCGATCACCCCGCGCACCGTCACCGCCGACCGCGTCGTCCAGAGCATCTGCCCCTACTGCGCCGTCGGCTGCGGCCAGCGTGTGTTCGTCAAGGACGAGAAGGTCGTCCAGATCGAGGGCGACCCCGACTCGCCCGTCTCGCGGGGACGGCTGTGCCCCAAGGGATCTGCGAGCGAGCAGCTCGTCAACAGCCCCAAGCGCCAGACCAGGGTCCGCTACCGCGGGCCCGGCGGCACCGACTGGGAGGACCTCGACCTCGACACGGCGATGGACATGATCGCCGACCGGTTCATCGAGAGCCGCCGGAACGGCTGGCAGGAGCTGGACGAGAAGAAGCGCCGGCTGCGCCGCACCATGGGAATCGCCTCCCTCGGTGGCGCGACGCTGGACAACGAGGAGAACTACCTCATCAAGAAGCTGTTCACCGCAGCCGGCGCCATCCAGATCGAGAACCAAGCCCGTATTTGACACTCCTCCACGGTCCCCAGTCTGGGGTCCTCGTTCGGGCGCGGAGGCGCCACCCAGTACCTCCAGG
>JAICSZ010000143.1 GCA_025936615.1 Pedococcus sp.
CGATGATCGGGGTGTGCAGCGGGAAGGTGCGCTCCACGCCGACGCCGAAGGAGACCTTGCGGACGGTGAAGGTCTCGCCCACGCCACCGCCGTGGCGACGGATCACGACGCCCTGGAAGACCTGGACACGGGAGCGGGTGCCCTCGACGACCTTGACGTGCACCTTGACGGTGTCACCGGCGCGGAAGTCCGGGACGTCATCGCGGAGGGAGGCCTTGTCGACCTCGTCGAAACGCTGCATGGCTGCTTCGCTTTCCTGGACGCCACAGGTCGCCCACGTCTTTGCATGTGGAGTTGGTGAGAGCCGTCCGGCGGGGCCACGCGTCGCCGCTCCCCCTGTGGCAGGGGCCGGGTCTGCCGGACGCAAGGAGACAGTCTGCCAGAGCAGGCCGGTCAAACGATAATCGTGGTATGCCGCGTGGCCGCCTCCGCAGCCGGCTCACCCACCGCTCAGGAGGCCTCTGCGGCCGCGAGCTCTCCCGGCGTGGGCCGTCGTGCGTGGGCGATCTTGACGATGACGGGGTCCACCTTGTCCTCGCCACCACTGAGCCTGATCAGGGCCCTGGCGGACTGGATCTGGTCGCGGCTGACCTTGACGACGCGCTTGCTCATCCGCGGCCTCCTTCCTCGCGCCCAGTATCTTCCACGAAGTCGAGCAGGTCCACGGTGACGCCGGGCGCGGTCCGCGTGACGTCCGCTCCTTGATCGTCGAGCCGGGCCCCGGCCTGGTGGACGGCACGCGCGTGGAGGCGTTCCTCCTGGTCCGCGAGACGGCTCTCGGCGAGCAGGACGAGGACGACCCGCCCGAGCTCGCGACGCCTGAAGGTGTCGGCGGCGACGTCGTCGAGGGCTGCGCTGAAGCGACGGCCCCACTCCTCGCGCCGCGCCTGCTGCTCGCGCTGGATCGTCGCCCGCTGGGCACCCAGGTACGCACCGGCGGCTCCGACGGCCGCGCCCAGGAACGCCAGCAGCGGGATCAGCCAGCCCATCCGACACCTCCACTGCTCGACGCCCGCTCATTTGCGAGTGTGCCCCAGGCGGATGACATCCGCCCGGGGCACCAGCCGCTGACCTCGAGAGCGTGGCAACCACGCGGCATACCTGCGCTTCTTTGCGTCTTTGAGGGGTTTGACGCGTCAGGACGCGCCAAACCCCTCAAAGACTGCGGGCCGGGCGGGCGGGCCGCCGGTCGGTCAGGCGCAGGCCGGGTCGATCCGGTCCGCCCAGCGGCGCTCGGCCGACGCCGCGGCGCGCAGCGTGGCGGCCAACGACCGGCGCACCGGACGGACCGGACGGACCGCGCGAGCCGGACGCTCACGGAAGCCGTCGTCGACGACCGGTGCGCCCGGCAAGGCCGACTGCGCCAGGCTCGCCTCGGCGGTGCGGTTGATGGTGAGGGCGATGTAGTCGCTCATGTCCTGCTCCTTTCGGGTGGGTTCGTGCAGGTCTGTGGGGCCCAGGTCGGGCTCAGTGGGCGGCCGGACCGGTGCTGGACCGGACCACCAGCTCGGTGGGGAGCACCACGCGGCGCTCGGTGTACTCGGGGTCGAGGAGCATCCGGCCGAGCAGGCGCCCCTTCTCGGCGATGGGCTGGCGGACGGTGGTAAGGCCGACCGCGGTGGCCCTGGGCACGTCGTCGAAGCCGGTCAGGGAGATGTCCCTGCCCACGACCAGGCCGCGCTGGTGGATGGCCTCGCGGGCGCCCAGGGCGAGCACGTCGCTGATGCACGCGATGGCGGTCGGCCGGTCCCGCTGGTCCAGCACGTGGGCCGCGGCCGCCTCGCCCGCGGCGAGAGAGTTGTGGCCGGCGAAGTAGGCGCGGACGCGGGCGCCCGGGCCGAGCGCGGCCCGCAGCCCCTCCAGTCGCAGTCGCGAGTCGGCGAACAGCTCGAGCTCGTCCTCGGGGAGGAGCTCGCGGGGGCCGGTGGTCCGGATCCGCGTGTCGACGACGACCGCGACGTCGCGGTGGCCGAGCTTGCGCAGGTGGCGTCCGAGCGCCCTGGCCGCGCCGTCCTCGTCGATCAGGACGTACCCCTGCCGGTCGTCGTCGAGGTCGATGGTCGACACGATCGGGAGCCCACGGTCGACCGCGACCTGGCGGGCCGGGTGGTCGGCGTCGACGCAGTAGGCGACGACGCCGTCCACGACGGCCTGGCGCATCGTCTCGGTCGCCGCGGCGACCTCGTCGGGCTGGTCGGGGTCGTTCATCGGCAGCGGGATGAGCAGCAGGCCGGTGCGGAACTGCTCGGCCACCTCCGACAGCCCGGCGAGCATGCCCACGGAGTAGGGGTCGGAGAAGGCGTAGGACAGCTGCTCGGTGAACAGCAGGCCGATCGCGCCGGCGCGCTGGGACCGCAGGGTGCGCGCCGCCGGGTTGGGCCCGGCGTACCCCAGCGCCTTGGCCGTCTCGAGGATGCGCTGGCGCGCCTCGGCCGAGAGCTGGTCGGGCTTGTTGTAGGCGTTCGAGACCGTGGAGATGGAGACGCCGCACGCCTCGGCGACGGTCTTGAGGGTCACCGTGCCCATCGTCCCCACCTCCTTCTGAATCGATCTTCTAGAACGTTCGAGAAAAACGATACAGAACGAGCCGTGGGCCGTCAAGCGGCTTTGTCCCACGGCGGCTAGGTTGTCGCGGTGAGCATCAACCCCGGCTGGCCGGTCGGCATCGCGCTGGTGGTGCTGCTCGCACTGGCCCTGCTGGCCCACCGCGCCAACGGGTACGGGCTGGAGCGGCCCGTGCTGGTGGCCGCGGTGCGCGCCTGCCTCCAGCTCGGCGTCGCCGCCCTGCTCATCACCGCCGTCGTCGGCAGCCTTGCGCTGTCCGCGCTGCTCGTCGTGGTCATGTTCGCGATGGGGGTGCTCACCACGACCCGGCGCGTCGAGGCGCCGCGGGCGTGGCCGTACGCCGCGGTCGCGATGGCGTGCGGCGTGCTGCCCGTGGTCGTCGTCGTCCTGGCGACCGGCACCATCCCCGCCAAGGGGATCGCGATCATCCCGATCGTCGGGATCATCGTCGGCAACGCGATGACGGCCCACACCCTGGTGGGTCGCCGGGCGTTCGCCGCGCTGCGCGAGGAGCACAGCCAGTACGAGGCGTGCCTGTCGCTCGGGCTGCTGCCCTCACAGGCGATCTTCGAGATCATCCACCGCCGGGCGCCCGAGGCACTCCTGCCGGGGCTGGACCAGGTGAAGACCTCCGGCGTCGTGACCCTGCCGGGGGCGTTCATCGGCGTGATGCTCGGCGGCGGCTCCCCGGTGCAGGCCGCCACCGCCCAGGTGCTGGTGCTCTTCGGGATCATGGCCGCGCAGACCATCACCGTCGGGGTCGCCGAACGGCTCATGGCCGCCAGGCTGCTCGTTCCCCGCGACCTGGCCGGCGCCCTGGTGGACTAGGCCGGGTGCCGGCTCGACCCGACGCGCTTGGTGAGGTCGACGGTGTCGGGGAACGACCCCGGACCCGGCAGGACGCGGTAGCCCGCCTTGCGGTAGGTGCGCAGGTTGCGTTCGCTGGTGGTCCCGGTGTTGAGCCAGTATGCCGCCGTGCCCGACGGCGCCTGCCCCTCGGCGAAGGCGAGCAGGGCGCGGCCAAGCCCGCGGCCCTGGAGGTCGGGAGCCACCATGAGCCGCCCGATCTGCCACGTGGTGGGGTGCTCGGGGTCGACCCGGCCGCGGACCGACGCCACGAGCCGGCCACCGGCGCGCACGACCCAGGTGCGCCACTGCGCGAAGCCGTCGACGAGGTCGTCGACGGTGTCGTGGCCCGGCCCGAACAGCCGGCCTGCCTGCGCGAACTCGCCCGCCCAGGCGGCCAGCCCGAGCGTCATGACCTCCGGCGCGTCTGCCGGGGTCGCGAGCGAGACGTCGTATGCCGCGAGGTCACCGTGCGCGGCACGGCTCGCGTGGAGCAGGTCGGGCCGTCGGGTGGCAGTGCGCTCGAGCCGCTGCTGGTGGCGCCAGGAGGCGATGGCCGCGTGGTCGCCGGACAGGAGCACGGGGGGCACCTCGCGGGTGCGTCCGTCGGCAGCTGTCCACGAGGCAGGCTTGGTGTAGACGGGGTACTCCAGCAGGCCGTCCTCGTGCGACTCCTCCACGAGCGACTCGGCGTTGCCGATGACGCCGGGCAGCAGCCGCGCCACCGCCTCGACGACCGCGAGCACGGCAACCTCTCCCCCGTTGAGGACGTAGTCGCCGAGCGAGACCACGTCCACGCGCAGCCCGAGGTCGTGCGCCGCGTGCTCGTACACCCGCTCGTCGATGCCCTCGTACCGTCCACATGCGAACGCCAGCCACGGCTCCTCCGCGAGCTCGCGCGCCATGGCCTGGGTGAACGGCACACCCCCCGGACCGGGGACGACGAGCCGCGGACGCGCGCCCTCCTCGCCCGAGGCGACCACGGCGTCGAGCGCCTCGGCCCAGGGCTGCGGCTTCATCACCATGCCGGCACCACCGCCGTAGGGGGTGTCGTCGACCGTGCGGTGCCGGTCGTGCGCGTGGTCGCGCAGGTCGTGGACGCGCAGGTCGAGCAGGCCGTCGCGGCGGGCTCTGCCGATGAGCGAGAGGTCGAGAGGGGCGAGGTACTCGGGAAAGATCGTGACGACGTCGATGAGCATGGCGCGGCGTCCGGTCACTCGGCGGCGAGCTCGAGCAGCCCGGGCGGGGGGTCGAGCACCACGCGGCCGCCGGGGATGTCGACGACCGGCACGATCGACTCCACGAACGGGACCAGCGCCTCGCCCCCGGCGGCCAGCCGGACGACCAACAGGTCCTGCGCGGCGCCGGTCTGCAGGGCGGTGACGGTACCGACCTCCTGGCCGTCGACGGTGACGGCGGCGAGGCCGGCCAGCTCGTCCTCGTACCACCCCTCGTCGTCGTCCTCGGGAAGCCCCTCAGCAGCATCGACGAACAGGCGCGTGCCGCGCAGCGACTCCGCACCAGTGCGGTCCGGAACTCCCTCGAAGGCCACCAGCCAGATGCCGCGGTGCACGCGGGTCGACCCGACCGTCAGCTGGCGCGGGACTCCTGACCCGGCGGCGGCCTGCGTGGCCAGCACGGCGCCGTCCGCGAAGCGTCGCTGCGGGTCGTCGGTGTGCAGCTGGATGGTCACCTCACCGAGGAGCCCGTGGGGCTTGCCGATCCGGGCGACGAGCAGCTGGGAGTCCTCGGGCACGTGCCGATCCTCTCAGGTGGGTCCACGGGCGCGCGCGAGCCGGCCCAGGGTCGGCATGCGAAGGGGCGCCGGGATGACTCCGGGCGCCCCTTCGGCGTGTGGTGCGAACTGAGCGCGGTCAGCGGACCTTGTCGGTGTCGACGATGTCGACCCGGACGTTCTTGCCACCGGCGAGCGCGCCCACGACGGTGCGCAGGGCACTGGCGGTGCGGCCCGAGCGGCCGATCACCCGGCCGAGGTCCTCGGGGTGGACCCGGACCTCGAGGATCTCGCCGCGGCGCAGGTCCTTGTGTCGCACGACGACGTCGTCCTTGTGGTCGACGATGCCCTTGACGAGGTGCTCGAGCGCCTCCTCCAGCACGGTCAGGCTCCGGCCTTGGTGAAGCCGGCGGCCTCAGCGGCGTCGGCCGTCTGGAACCACAGCTCGGCAACCGTCTGCTCGTACCACTGGCCGTCCGGCTCGTGGTACTTCATCGAGTCCTTGTTGCCCTTGATGGTGTAGCCCTCGGGGGCGGCACCACCCTCGAGCGCGGCGGCCGCGCCCTCCGGCAGCTCGGCGGTGGAGGCAGCTGCGTCGGCCTCGGCTCCCGCGTCGGCCTCGGTGCTGACGCCCTCGGCGGATGCGGCACCGGAGTCGGTGTCGGCAGCCACGGGCTCCTCGGCCTTGGGCTCCTCGGCCTTGGGCTCCTCGGCCTTGGGCGCGTCAGCCTTGGGCGCGTCAGCCTTGGCGTCGTCGGCCTTGGGCTCCTCAGCCTTCTTCGCGGCGCGCTTCCTGGCAGTGGTGGCGCCGGAGGCGTCGTCACCACTCTTGCCGGCGGCGGCGAGGGCGGCCTCGTAGAGGTCCTTCTTGGACGGCTTGGGTGCCTTGGTCTGGACCGTGCCATCGGCGTACTTCTTGAGCAGCGCCGCGACGGCCTCGGTCGGCTGCGCACCCTGGCCGATCCAGTAGTTGGCCCGCTCGACGTCGATGTCGATGAGCGAGGGCTCCTC
>JAICSZ010000002.1 GCA_025936615.1 Pedococcus sp.
GTCGACGTCCTCGTCGGTGGCGGCCAGCTGGGCCAGCGCGATGGTCTGCACCGCGGCCAGGGTGTTCATCGCCTGCTGGGTCGCGTCGACCAGGTCCACCCAGCCCGCAGCGGGGACGGTGGCGCCGTCGGTGGCCCGCACCGCGGCGGCCAGCTGCTGCAGCTGGTCACCGATCCCCCCGACTTCGAACACATGTCCAGTCTAGTGGTCGGCACCGCAGGGCACAAGCGTTTCCCGCCTCGAATTCGCTTGTGGCCCACCATTTTCCGCGCCGCTGGACCACCCCTCGGGTGTCACACCCACGTGGTAGCCGCGGCCCGTTCCCAGCCACGCGGCATACCCACAAGTCGCCGGAGGGGACCCCGACGTCAGCCCGCGTCGCGGCCCGTGGGCGTCGGGGCCGAAGCAGCGGCCTTTCGGGTGGCGCTGCGGTGCCGGAGGTACTCGATCACCATCGGCAGCAGCGAGACGGCCACGATGAGCATGAGCGCGGCCTCGATGTTGTTCTTGATGAGGTCGATGCCGCCGAGGAAGTACCCCAGGATCGTCACGCCGCACGCCCAGAGCACGGCGCCGAGGGCGCTCCAGGTGAAGAACCGCCGGCGCTCCATGCGCCCCACCCCCGCGACGAGGGTGATGAAGGTGCGCACGATGGGCACGAACCGGCCGAGCACGAGCGCCTTGTTGCCGTACTTCTCGAAGAACTCGTGGGTCTTGTCGAAGTACTCCCGTTTGAGGATCCGTCCGTCGCGCTCGTAGATCGGCGGCCCCACGACGCGGCCGATCTCGTAGCCGACGACGTTGCCGAGGAAGGCTGCGACGGTGAGGATCGCGCACGCCACGAAGAGGTTCATGTGCAGGGTGTCGCTGGCGATGAACACACCGATCGTGAACAGCAGCGAGTCTCCGGGCAGGATCGGGAACAGCAGGCCGCACTCGATGAAGACGACCAGCACCGCCACCCAGATGCCGTAGGTGTTGAGCAGGTACGAGGGGTCCATCCACGATGGGCCGAGCGCGTGCATGGCGCCAAGGGTATGCCGCGTGGGCGCCTGCGCCCGAATCCGCGCCTGTGACCTCCCTGTGCGTCAAGGACCGTGGGGTGTCAGTCGTCGAGCAGGGCCCGCAGCTGCTCCCGCTCGGCCTTGGGGACATAGCCCGCGTAGTAGTCGAACAGGTTCTGCCTCGAGGTGTGCGCCGCCCCCGCCCCGTCGCCGACCCGGATCGCGTCGAGGACCTCCTCGTGGTGCCTCACCGACTCGCGCATCTTCGCCATGTGGTTGCGCGCGTGCGCGATCTTGTCCGAGATGAGGTTCAGCGTGACATCGCGGACGACCTGGTTGCAGACCTGGATGAGCGTGTTCCGGCTGGCGCGGGCAACGGCCTCGTGGAACGCGACGTCGGCCTCGCTGAAGCGCTCGTAGCCGTCGTCGATGGCGCCGCGCATCGTCTCGATGGCCGCCTCCATCTCGGCGAGCTGGCCCTCGGTGCGCAACCGCGCCGCGAGGCGGTTGGCGGAGGAGTCGAGGATCATCCGCGAGCTGATCAGCTCGGCGAGGCTCATCTCGTCGACCCGGGCCAGGCGGGTGAGCTGCTTGGCCAGGCCGCCGGACGAGTAGGGCAGGACCACGGGGCCGTACGGGTCGCCGGGCCGGGACTGGACCACCCCGTTGCTCTCGAGCACCCGCAGGGCCTCGCGGACGGTCGACCGGCTGGCGCCGAACTGGGCGACCAGGTCGCGCTCGCTGGGGAGGCGCTGACCTGGCTTGAGCTCGCCCCGGGCGAGGGCGTCCTCGACCTGCTCGACGATCCGCTGGTAGAGCCGCACCGGCCTCACCGGCTGGAAGGTCCTGCCATCCACCCTGGACGCCTCCCCACCTCGAGGACCGGTCATGCCGGCCACCCGGCGGTCGCTCGGATCGGCCACGGCGGGTTGGCGGCGTCGGGGCGGTGCGCCTCGAACCACCGGACAGCCCGGAGTACACCGAGGTCGTCGAAACGGCGCCCTGACACCTGCACGCCGATGGTGCGTCCGTCGGCGCTGAACCCGGCGTTGACGGTGGCCGCGGGCTGCCCCGACATGTTGTAGGGCGCGGTGAAGCCGATGTGCGCCATGCCCAGGTCCTCGGTGCCGAACGGCATCGGCCACTCGGCTGGAAAGGCCAGGACGGGTGCGACGGGCGACAGGACCAGGTCGAAGCGCTCGGTCGCCGCGGTCGTCGCCTGCTGCAGGGTGAGGATCGTCTCGTAGCACTCGAGGAGCTGAGCGCCTGTGGCCCGGGCGCCGCCGGTCACCCACTGGACGATGAACGGCAGGACCCGGTCCTGCTGCTCGGGGCCGAGCGCGGCGAAGTCGCGCCAGGACCTGACCCGCCAGAACAGGTCGAGGTCGGAGAGCATCTTCGGGGTCATGAACGGCTCGAGCGGCACCACGTCGGCCCCTGCCGCCCGGAAGACCTCGGCGGCACCATCGACGGCGTGCCGCACCTCGTCCTCCACGGCCAGCCCGCACCCGGCGTCCAGGTGGAGCCCGACGCGCAGCCCGTGCACGTCCAGGTCGAGGTCGCCCCACTCGACCTGCTCCGGTGGCATGGCCGTCCAGTCGCGAGCGTCGAACCCGGCGATCACGGACATGAGCAGGGCGACGTCGTCACCGGACCGGCACAGCGGCCCAGCACACCTGCCGAGGTAGGGCGCGTCCAGGGGAACCCGGCCGGCGCTGGGCTTGAGAGTGACCAGCCCCAGCCAGGTGCCGGGCAGCCGGATCGAGCCGCCGATGTCCGAGCCCACGTGGAGGGGGCCGTAGCCGGCCGCCGCAGCGGCGCCGGCGCCGGAGCTGGACCCGCCGGTGGTGAGGGTGGGGTCCCACGGGCTGCGGGTCGTGCCGTGCAAGGAGGACACGCCGGACGAGAGCATGCCCCAGTCCGGCATCACGGTGGAGCCCAGGACGACCGCGCCGGACCTGAGCACCCGCTCGGTGACGGGTGCGTCGTGGTCGGGGACCTTCGGCGGCACGCCGGCATTCCCCGCCGGCATCGGCACGCCGGCACGGGCGATGTTCTCCTTGAGCGTCACGGGCACACCGTCGATGGGGCCGAGCGGCTCGCCGGCCGCCCAGCGGGCCTCGCTGGACTTGGCCTGTGACCGGGACTCCTCGGGGTCGCGCACCCAGAAGGCGTTGAGGACCGGCTCCCGCGCGTCGACGACCTCCTGCACCGCGTCGTGAACCTCGACAGGGGAGAGCGACCGCTCGGCATAGCGGCGCACCAGCTCGGTCGCGGTCAGCGCGGCAACCTCTGCAGCGGACATGACCCTCCGTCCTGTGCCATCCAGGCGAACCTCGTCCGCCGGGAACCCTTGACATCGCTGCGTCAGGTCGTCAGGGTAGCGCCAATCGAGACAAAGTCCACTGGTCTGACCAGTCGGTTCCAGCCCGGCTCGGCGCCGAAGTGTGGGTCGCAGGGGACGGACGGAGAACGGGTGTCGGTGCGGTTGGCGGTCATCCCCGGTGACGGGGTCGGTCCCGAGGTGGTCGCAGCCACCCTGCCGGTGCTGCGCTCTGCACTTGAGCGTCAGGACGAGGCCCTCGACGTCACCGAGCTCGACTGGGGTGGCGAGCGGTACCTGCGTGAGGGAGCGGCCATGCCCGCCGATGCCGCCGACGTCGCCCGGTCCCACGACGCCGTCCTCTTCGGAGCGGTGGGCCGGCCCGATGTGCCTGACCACGAGCTGGTCTGGGGCCTGATCATCGGGCTGCGCCAGCAGCTCGACCTGGCGGTCAACATCCGTCCGGTGCGGGCCTTCGCGGGAGTCCCGACCAAGGTGCGCGACACCGAAGGGGTGGACCTGGTGATCGTCCGGGAGAACACCGAGGGCGAGTACACCGGTGCCGGCGGCGTGGTCCACGCCGGCACCGGCGACGACATCGGCCTCGAGGTCGCCGTGCACTCCCGCCGGGTCATCGAGCGGGCCGCCCAGCATGCGTTCGGGCTCGCGGAGCGACGCACAGGGCGGTTGGCGCTGGTGACGAAGTCCAACGCGATGCGGCACGGCTACCCGCTCTGGGACCGCGTCGTGCGCGAGGTCGCCGAGCAGCACCCGGCGGTGGAGCTCGAGACGGTCCTCGTCGACGCGATGGCGGCGCGGATGGTGCAGGCGCCACGCTCGCTCGACGTGCTGCTCGCGGGCAACCTCTTCGGGGACATCCTGTCCGACCTGGCCGCGGTGCTGGCCGGTGGCATGGGCATGGCCCCCAGCGCGAACATCCTGCCGGGTGGTGACGTGCCCGGTGTCTACGAGCCCGTGCACGGCTCCGCGCCGGACATCGCGGGGCAGGGCGTGGCCAACCCGACGGCCTGCCTGCTCTCCGGCGCGCTCATGCTCGAGGACCTCGGGCACGACAAGGCGGCGGACCTCGTCCGCGAGTCGGTCGCCGGCGCGCTGGCCGACCCCGACCACCACACCCCCGACCTCGGTGGGCACGCCACCACGACCGATCTCGCAGCCGCAGTCCTGGAAGAGATGGAGACACGATGAACGCACGACACCTCAGGACGGCGGCGGCCCTCGTCGCTGCGGTCGCCCTGTCCGCCACGGCCTGCTCCGCCGGTTCGGGCACCACCGGCACCGGCTCCAGCTCGGGGAGCGCCGGCCAGTCGGGCCAGTCCGACGCGTCCGTCGCCATCGGGCTGGTGGCCGAGCCGGCCAGCCTCGACTTCGGCACCACCGACGGCGCAGCCATCCCCCAGGCGCTGCTCTACAACGTGTACGAGGGTCTGGTCGAGCTCGACCAGGACGGCAAGATCGCCCCCGCGCTGGCCAAGTCGTGGGACATCTCCCGCGACCGGAAGACCTACACCTTCCACCTCGTGGCCAACGCGAAGTTCACCGACGGGCACACGTTCACGGCAACGGACGCGGCATACTCCATCAACCGCGTGAAGAAGGACTGGACCATCTCGCTCAAGTCCGCCATGGACGTCGTCACGTCCGCTGACGCGGTCGACCCGACGACCCTCAAGGTGACCCTCGCGCACCCCAGCAACGACTGGCTCTACCGCATGACCACGCGGATCGGCGCCATGATGACCGAGTCCGGCGTCCCGACCATCGCCACGAAGCCGGTCGGCACCGGCCCCTACGTCTTCCAGGACTGGAAGCGTGGAGACTCGATCACCTTCCAGCGCAACGACGGCTACTGGGGCACGAAGCCATACTTCAAGACGGTGACCCTCAAGTACTTCAAGGACCCCACGGCCCTGAACAACGCCCTGCTGACGGGCACCATCAACGTCATCGGGACGGTCCAGGCCCCCGAGTCGCTCAAGCAGTTCACCGGCAACGACAAGTACGAGGTCATCGAGGGCACGACCAACGGTGAGGTGGTGCTGTCCTTCAACAACAGCCGAAAGCCCCTGTCCGACAAGCGGATTCGACAGGCGGTCCGCTACGCGATCGACCACAAGGCGCTGCTCGACACCTGTTGGGCCGGTCGCGGCAAGCTCATCGGAAGCATGGTCCCGCCCACCGACCCGTGGTACGAGGACCTGACCGGGATGTACCCGCACGACGTGGCCAAGGCGAAGTCGCTGCTCAAGGCGGCGGGCGCCGAGGGCGCCACGCTCCGCCTGCGCATACCCACGCTCCCGTATGCCGTGTCGTGCGGGACCGTGGTCAAGAGCCAGCTCGAGCAGGTCGGCCTCAAGGTGAAGCTGGACCAGCTCGAGTTCCCGGCGGCCTGGCTCAAGACGGTGTTCACGAACGCCGACTACGACATGTCGATCGTCGCGCACGTCGAGCCCCGGGACATCGGCGCCGTGTTCGGAAACCCGAAGTACTACATCCGGTACGACAGCAAGGCCGTCCAGGACGCCCTGGCCAAGGCGGATGAGGGCACCGAGGAGGAGCAGGTGACGCAGATGAAGCTGGCGGCTCGGACCATCTCCGAGGACGCGGCGTCCGACTTCCTGTTCCTGCTGCCGAACCTCATCGTCGCCGACAAGGGCATCACGGGGCTGCCCGAGAACGCGATCTCGGAGTCGTTCGACCTGTCCCGGCTCGGCAGGTCCTGACGAGAAGTCCTCAGGACCCATGGCCCTGCGAATCCTGACCCGCACCGCGGTCCTGGTCGTCAGCCTCGCGGTCAGCTCGGTGGTCGTGTTCGCCTTCATGGCGGTGCTGCCCGGTGACCCGGCCCGGGTGGCGCTGGGCGTCAACGCCTCGCCCGAGGCGGTGGCCGAGCTGCACCACCGGTTCGGGCTGGACCGTCCGCTGGCGCAGCAGTACCTCAGCTGGGTGGGCGGCCTGCTGCGGTTCGACTTCGGCGCGTCGTACGTCTCGAACGCACCGATCGGCCCGCAGGTCTCGGACCGGTTCCAGGTGACGCTCTGGCTGGTCGTGACGGCCATGGTCGTGGCCGCCCTCATCGCACTGCCCCTGGGGACGTTCATGGCGGTGCACCACCGGCGACTGTCCGGGCTGGTCCTGTCCGGGCTCTCGCAGGTCGGGGTCGCGATTCCGGCCTTCCTCGCCGGCATCCTGCTCATCACGGTTTTCGCGGTCCGGCTCGGCTGGCTGCCGGCGAACGGGTGGACCCCGCCCGTCCAGGACCCGGTGATGTTCCTCAAGCAGCTGGTGCTTCCGGCGTTGTCCCTGGGGCTGGTGCAGGGCGCCGTGCTCACCCGGTACGTCCGCAGCGCGGTGCTCGACGTGATGCGCGAGGACTACGTGCGGACCGCCCGGGCCAAGGGACTGCGACCGATGCAGGCCCTGCGCGCGCACGGGATGCGCAACGCGGCGGTACCCGTGGTCACCGTGCTCGCCCTGCAGCTGGTGACCCTGCTGATCGGCGCCATCGTGGTGGAGCGGGTCTTCGTCGTGCCAGGGCTCGGGAGCCTGTTGCTGGACTCGGTATCCAACCGCGACCTGCTGCTCGTCCAGGACGTGGTGATGCTGCTGGTTCTCGCGGTCCTGGTCGTGAACTTCCTCGTCGACCTGCTCTACCTCGTCATCGACCCCCGGATGAGGGATGGTCTGCGGTGAGCTCCCAGGAGATGCTCGGCGCCCTGCCTCCCCCGGGGGAGGCGCACACCGGGGTCGGCGGCGCGCGGCGTGCGGTCGGGCCGAGCCTGGTCGTCGGGGCCGCGCTGGTGGCCCTCGTGGTCGCCGCGGCGCTCGTGTCCTTCGTCTGGGTTCCCCACGACCCGACCTTCGTCGACGCCACCCACCGGCTCGAGAAGCCGAACGGCACCTACTGGTTCGGGACGGACAAGTTCGGGCGCGACGTGTTCAGCCAGATCCTGGTCGGGGCGCGGACCACCCTGTTCGTGGGGTTCGTCTCCGTCGGGGTGGCCGCCCTCGTCGGGGTGCCGCTCGGGCTGCTCGGCGCGGTCACGCCACGGTGGCTCGGCGACACGCTCATGCGGGTCAACGACATCGTGCTGGCGTTCCCGGCGCTGCTGCTGGCGATCATGCTCACCGCGGCGTTCGGGCAGAGCACCCTCGTCGCCATGATCGCGATCGGGGTTGCGACCATCCCGAGCTTCGGCCGGCTCATCCGCTCCGGCGGGCTGCAGGTCATGGGCACGGAGTACGTGCTCGCCGCGCGGGTGGCGGGACGGCGCACGGCCGGGATCAGCGTGCGGCACGTGCTGCCGAACGTGGCCAACCTCGTCATCGTGCAGTCGTCCGTGTCGTTCGCGATCGCCGTCCTCGCCGAGGCGGCGCTGTCCTTCCTCGGCTTCGGCACCCCACCACCGACCCCGTCATGGGGACGCATGCTCCAGGAGAGCCAGGAGCTGCTCTTCCTCGCTCCTCGCCTCGCGGTCTTCCCGGGCGTCGCCATCGCCGTCGCGGTGCTCGGCTTCAACCTGCTCGGGGACGGCCTGCGCGACTACCTCGACCCGAAGCTGGAGGACCGCCGGTGAGCACCCTCCCCATGACGTTCGACGCAGTGCGCCCCGAGCCGACCGACGAACCGGTGCTGGAGGTGAGCGACCTCGGCGTCCGCGTCGGCGACCGCGAGCTGGTCCGGGAGGTCAGCTTCTCAATCGCGCGCGGCGAGCGAGTGGGGCTGATCGGGGAGTCCGGCTCGGGCAAGTCGCTCACCGCGCTCGGGATCATGGGGCTGCTCCCGGAGGGCCTGACGGCGACCGGTTCGGCGCGCGTCGCACGCGTCGGCCACGACCTGGTCGGGGCCAGCGAACGGCGGCTGGCCAAGGTCCGCGGTCGTGACCTCGCGATGGTCTTCCAGGAGCCGATGACCGCCCTCAACCCGACCATGCGGGTAGGGGAGCAGGTCGCGGAGGCGATGCTGATCCACCACACCCGACCCGACCGGGCGAGCGCCCGGCGGGCCGCGGTCGCGCTGCTCGACCAGGTGCGGATGCCCGAGCCCGCCCAGGTCGCCCGCGCCTATCCGCACCAGCTGTCGGGAGGGCAGCGGCAGCGCGTGGTGCTTGCCGTCGCCCTCGCCAACGACCCGGCCGTGCTCGTCTGCGACGAGCCCACGACAGCCCTCGACGTGACCGTGCAGGCCCTCGTCCTCGACCTCATCGTGCGCGGCGTACAGGCGCGGGACGCCGCCCTGCTCCTCATCACCCACGACCTCGCCGTCGTCGCGACCGCGTGCGAGCGGGTCCTGGTCATGTACGGCGGGCGGCTCGTCGAGGCGGGCCCGGTCCGCCGGGTGTTCACCCGGCCGAGGCACCGCTACACCCAGGGGCTGCTCGCCGCCTCGGACCTGCTCGCGGTCGACGACCGGGGTCGGCTCGCCACGATCCCCGGGTCGGTCCCACCCAGCGGGGACTTCCCCACGGGGTGCGTCTTCCGGAACCGCTGCGCCCGTGCCACCTTGGAGTGCGAGACCGTCCCCCAGTGGACCGGCGACTCGGTCGCCGACGGTTTCGCGTGCCACCACCCGGCCGCGCCCGACGAGGGCTGGAGAGAGGGTGGGCAGAAGTGAGCGACCCAGTCCTGCGGATCCGCGACCTGGTGAAGGAGTACCGGCGCCCGCGCACCTCGCTGACCCGGCCGGGCCCGGTGGTCCATGCCCTGCGCGGGGTCAGCCTCGAGGTCACCCGTGGGGAGCGCTTCGGCCTCGTGGGGGAGTCCGGCTGCGGGAAGTCGACGCTCCTGAGGATCCTGGCCGGGGTGGAGCGCCCAACGAGCGGCACCGTCGAGGTGGACGGCCTGCAGGTCGCCGGTCGGTCCGAGCGCCGGCTGCGCCCACTGCGCGAGCGGCTCCAGCTCGTCCTGCAGGACCCGATGAGCTCGCTGGACCCCCGCATGCGGGTGAAGGGCATCGTCGCCGAGCCGCTCGTGGCGCAGGGACTCGCGGCCGACCTGGGGCGGGTCGCAGACCTGCTCCGCGAGGTCGGACTGTCCGCCGAGGCGGCTGAGCGGTACCCACACCAGTTCTCCGGCGGGCAGCGGCAGCGGATCTCGATCGCGAGGGCCCTGGCGCCACGACCCGAGATCCTGCTGGCCGACGAGCCGGTGAGCGCCCTCGACGTCTCGGTGCGGGCGCAGGTGCTCAACCTGCTCACTGACCTCGTGGAGCAGCGCGGGCTGACCCTCGTGTTCGTCTCGCACGACCTGTCCGTGGTGCGACACCTCTGCGAGCGGGTGGCCGTGATGAGCGATGGCCGGGTCGTGGAGACGGGGCCGACCGCGGACGTCTACGACAACCCCCAGCACCCCTACACGCAGCGCCTCGTCGCGGCGGTGCCGAGCCTCGAGAAGGCGCTGGCAGGTGCGACGACCGCCGACCTGGCGGCGGCCGAGCTCCGCGAGACCGAGAGGACCACCGCCCAATGACCACCGCCGACCGGCCGGGACCCACGAACAGCCTCCTCGACGTGGCGGGCATCCGCGTGGGCCACGCGACGCGTCGGGGCGACGGCTGGCTGAGCGGTACCACGGTGGTGCTCGCCCCCGACGAGGGCGCGGTGGCCGGAGTCGACGTCCGCGGTGGTGGCCCCGGCACCCGCGAGACCGACCTGCTGGACCCGAGGAACATGGTCGAGCGGGTGCACGCGGTGGTGCTCTCGGGCGGCAGCGCCTTCGGCCTCGCCGCCGCAGACGGTGTGCTGGACCGGTTGGCGACCGCCGGCGTGGGGCTGCAGGTGGGTCAACCCGGAGAGGTCGTGCCGGTCGTCCCGACGGCGGTGGTGTTCGACCTCGGCCGCGGTGGTGACTTCGCCTGCCGGCCGGGCCGTGACGAGGGCGCCCGGGCCTACGACGCGGCCGTGGCTTCCGCGGACGACGTGGTCCCCCAGGGCGTGGTCGGTGCGGGGACGGGCGCTACGGTCGGGGGGCTCAAGGGCGGGGTGGGCAGCGCGAGCACCGTCCTCCCGGATGGCACCACCGTCGCCGCGCTCGCCGTGGTGAACGCCCTCGGTGCGAGCACCGACCCCGAGACGGGAGAGCTCTACGCGGCACGCTTCTGCCTGCCGGGCGAGCTGCCGGCCATGACTCGCCCCAGCGAGGCGGAGGTGTCGGCACACCGGGCCGAGGCCGACGCGCAGCTTGCGCGGCTCGGGCTGCGCCCCGGGACCGCCACGACCATCGGCGTCCTCGCCACCGACGCCACCCTGACCAAGGCCCAGTGCGCCAAGGTGTCCGGCATCGCGCACGACGGGATGGCGCGGGCCCTGCGCCCCGTGCACACGATGTTCGACGGTGACACCGTCTTCACCCTGTCCACCGCCCGCGGCAGCGTCCCGGACCCCGCAGCCTTCCACCAGCTCCTCGAGGCCGCCGGCGACTGCTTCACCCGCGCCATCGCCCACGCGGTGCTCGCAGCGGAGACCGTCGAGACGCCAGCCGGTCGGTGGCTGAGCTTCCGCGAGGCATTCTCGTCGGCCTTCGCCAGCACGCCGGCCACCTAGTGCACCCGTCAGCGAAGGAGACCAGCATCATGTCCAACCAGAGGGGCGCGGGCGCGACCCCAGGCGGCCCCACCAACAGCGCCGAACCACTGTTCACGCCCGAACACCCGGCCGGTCTCCCGGTAGGCGATGCCTGGGTCGCGGACACGGCATGGGAGGACGTGCTGTTCCCCTACGACGGGTCCCTCGTGGCCCGGTCACCGGTTGGGGACGCAGCGCTCGCCGGGCGCGCCCTGGACGCCGCGCTGGCGGTCCGCGACGAGGTGGCGGTGCTGCCCTCGCACGTCCGCCGGGCGGCACTGTTCGCCGTGCACGCCGCCATCGGCGCCCGCCGCGACCAGTTCGAGCAGCTGCTCGTCCTCGAGACCGGCAAGCCGCTCGTGGACTGCCGGGTGGAGGTGACCCGCACCCTGCTCACGATCCAGACCGCGGCGGAGGAGGTCGCGCGGCTGCACGGTGAGACCGTCCCGCTCGACCTGCTCCCGGGCGGCGAGGGGCTCATGGGCTTCTGGACCCGCCGCCCCATCGGCGTCGTCGTCGGCGTCGCCGGGTTCAACTACCCACTGCTGCTGGCGTCCCACAAGGTCGCCCCGGCCCTCGCGGCCGGCTGCCCGGTCGTCGTGAAGCCGGCACCCCAGACCCCACTCGCGACCCTGTGGTTGGTCCACCTCCTGCGCGAGGCCCTCGTCGCGGCCGGCGGACCTGCGGCCGCGGTCCAGCTCGTCACGGGAGGCGTCGAGGTCGGGGTGCGGCTGACGAGCGACCGACGGATCGGCGCCGTGTCCTTCACCGGGTCGGCCGCTGTCGGGCACCAGATCGCCAAGGACGCGGCCCCCACCAAGGTGCTCCTCGAGCTCGGCTCCAACGCCGCGCTCGTGGTCGCGGAGGACGCCGACCTCGACGCCGCCGCGGACGCCGTCATCCGCGGCGGCTACTACGCCTCGGGCCAGGCCTGCATCAGCGTGCAGCGCGTCATCGCCGTGGAGCCGGTGCGCGAGCGCCTGCTGGCCAAGCTGTCCGCCAACATGGACCAAGTCGTCACCGGCGACCCGCGCGACGCGCGCACCCGGGTCTCCGCGCTCATCGACGCGAGGTCGACGACCCGGGTCCGGGACTGGGTGGACCGGGCGGTCGGTGCCGGTGCCCGCCGGGTCCACGGCGGCACCATCGCCGACCGGGTGGTCGAGCCGACCCTGCTCACCGACGTGCCCGACGGAGAGGACGCCTGGGACGAGGAGATCTTCGGCCCGGTCGTCGCGGTCCGGTCGGTCCCCGACCTCGACGCCGCCATCGAGGCCGTCAACGCCTCCCGCTATGGGCTGCACGTCAGCGTCTTCACGTCCTCGCTGGAGACGGCATTCGCCGCGATCGAGCGGATCGAGGCCGGCGGCGTGGTCGTCAACGAGGTGCCGGGTTTCCGGTCCGACGTCATGCCGTACGGCGGGGTCAAGGACTCCGGCGCCGGCCGCGAGGGACCGCGGTTCGCCATCGAGGAGCTCACCGTCACGCGGATGGCGGTCATCCGGCCCAGTACGGGCGCCACGCCCGGCCGACACGGAGGACTGCGGTGACCGCCACCGGTGGGCGGCCGGACCAGGAGCGGCCGGACTACTCGAGGCTGTTCCGACTCGACGGGCGCCGGGCGGTCGTCGTCGGGGCCGGGAGCGGCATCGGCCGCGAGAGCGCGCTCGCGTTGGCCGCCCACGGGGCCGAGGTGGTGTGCGCCGACCGCGACGTCGACGCCGCGGAGGCGACGTCGGCCCTGGGAGACGGCCTCACGGCATACGGCCTTGACGTCCTGGACGGCGACGCGGTCTCGCGCGCAGCCGCCGACTTGGGCGACGTCGAGGTGCTGGTCTTCACCATGGCCACGAACGTGCGCAAGCGCCTCCTCGACTACTCGCCCGAGGAGTTCGAGCGGGTCGTCTCGCTCAACCTCCACGCGTCGTTCGACCTTGTGCGCGCCTTCGGGGCCGGCATGGCCGAGCGTGGTCGCGGCAGCATCATCGGCTTCAGCTCGATCCGCGCGGTTGCCGTGGAACCGGGCCAAGGCGTCTACGCCGCGACGAAGGCCGGCCTCGTGCAGCTGCTCCGTACCGCCGCCGCCGAGCTGGGCGCACGCGGGGTGCGGGTCAACGCCATCGCGCCGGGGATCGTGGACACCCCGCTGACCGCGCAGATCCGCGCCGTGCCCGAGTGGGCCGATGCATACGCACGCAAGAGCGCGCTGGGTCGCTGGTCACGTGCAGACGAGCTGGCGGGCGCGGTCGTCTACCTCGCCTCCGACGCCTCGTCCTTCGTCACCGGCAGCCAGCTGTTCGTCGACGGGGGCTGGACGGCCGTCGACGGGAGGTACGAACCGCCCCCCGGCTGAACGCCGCGAGGTCAGCCCTGGTCCGGCACGACGACCCGCCACTCCCGCAGGGTGTGGCCGGTCGCGGCGCCGGTGGCAGTGTAGGGGTCGTCGTCGACGACCCGCTGGGCCGAGGCGAGGTCGGGAGCCTCGATGACCACGACCGCCTCGGTGTCATTGGCGAGCGGCCCGGCGAGCAGCACCGTGCCGTTCGCGTGGAGGCGGTTCATGTAGGCGAGGTGGTCCTCGCGGACAGCCATGCGGGCGTCCTGCGAGACGTACCGGTACTCCAGCAGAAAGTGCGGCATACCCTCATCATCCCAAGGGCCATCGGCGACGCTCATCCAGTGGCCGGCCAGCCGCGGGAGATCCGGGTCCAGTCGCCGATCTGGGCGAACGGGTCGGGCAGCACCCGCACCCGTCTGGGGGCGGGACCGCTGACCGGTGCGTGGTGGTCGAGGCGGGTGGTCAGCACCCCCTCGCCGCGGGTCAGGTGAGGCAGCCGCTGCGCCAGCCCGTGCACCTGGTCGGCGGGCACGTCGCCGGAGAGCACGACGGCAGTGCCATGCGGCTCGGGCGACATCGGCACCGCGCGGTGCCGGGGCAGCTCGGCGAGCACGGCCCCGAGCAGGTCCTGCGGCACCTCGAGCTCGAAGCGGTGGACCGGTGCGCAGACCACCGTGCCCGCCCGGACGAGCGCCTCCGCGAGGACCAGCCGCGCCAGGCTGCGGAAGTCGCCGGCGGTGCTCGACATGGACTTGTCGAAGGTGCCGTGCATGTGGCTCTGCCGCGGGTAGTAGCCGGACCTCGTCACGACGACTCGCGCGTCCGGGACCGTCCAGCCGTGTACACCCTCGGTGAGGGTGCCGCGCACCCCTTCCTCCACCGCCGCGAAGAACGCGGGAGGCATCGAGCCGAGCTCGACCTCGAGCCCGATCTCCACGCCCGAGCCGAGGCCCGCCGGCTCCACCCGCAGGCCGACCGTCGCGAGGAACGGGTTCGGCGCCACGGCGATGACCTGGCTGGCCGACCCGGTGCCGTTCACCCGTTCGACGCAGATCGCCGTCGTTGGCCGGAACGTCGCCGCCACGCCGTAGTCGTCTGTGAGGACCGTCGCGACCACTTCCTTCTGCACCTCGCCACAGAGCGACACCGCGATCTCGCCACTTGGTTCGTCGCGACGCAGCGCGATGAGCGGGTCCTGCTCCGCGAGCTCGGTCAGCGCGCTGAACAGCCGGGCGCTGTCCCCCGGGTCGACCGGGTCGACGACCGTCTCCAGGCTCGGCCGGGCAAGGGCGACATCGGCCCGCCGCAGCGAGTCGTCACCGAAGCGGTCGCCCACTTGGGCGCGAGAAGGCCCACGCAGCACCGCGATCCGCCCGGCACCAACCTGCGCCGCGACCGCGCGACCACCCGGCTCGAAGACCTCGATCCCCGTGACGCGCTCGGGCGCGTGGCCGTTCACTGCCAGCCGCTCGCGCACGTGAAGTGCACCGTGGGTCATCCGCACGAACGTCCGTCGCTCACCTGTGGCGGTGCGCTCCACCTTGAACACCACGCCACCCGCGGCACCGCCCGGTTCGTCGTGGGCGGGTGGCACCAGGTCGGTCACCGTGTCCAAGAGGTCACGGACGCCGGTGCCGGTCACCGCCGAGCCGAAGACCAGCGGGTGCGCCACGTCAGTCGCCGCAGGTCGCGCTGCTCGGTGGGCGTCATGCCAAAGCCCTCGTATGCCGCGTGGCGGGTGCCCGCCGCGTCGGCGCCTCCCAGCGCGATCACGTCGGGCGTGAGCCGCTCGACGATCTCGGTGAGGACCCGATCGGGGTCCGCGCCGGCGCGGTCGAGCTTGTTGACGAAGAGGACGGTCGGGAGCCGCAGCCGCTGCAGGGCACGCATCAGGACCAGGGTCTGGGCCTGGACGCCCTCCACGGCGGAGACGACCAGAACTGCCGCGTCGAGCACGGCGAGGGCACGCTCCACCTCGGCGACGAAGTCGGAGTGACCCGGTGTGTCGACGAGGTTGACCAGGGTGTCGTGCCACGCGAAGGTCGCGACGGCGGAGCGGATCGTGATCCCGCGCCGGCGCTCCAGCGCCATGGTGTCGGTCTGGGTGTCGCCGTCGTCGACGCTCCCGGGCGCGGCGATGACGCCGGCCTCGAAGAGGACGCGCTCGGTCAGGCTGGTCTTGCCGGCGTCAACATGCGCGACGATCCCCAGGTTGAGAGTGCGCAACTGCCTTCACATCCATTCGGTAGGTGGGTACCTGTCGGGACGTGAAAGCTGCTCGCACTGGTCTCTCCATCGGTCGGTCGTGTGCCAGTCCATGGCAGCAGAGGCCGACCGAGGGCCGCAAAGGGTTTTCGGGCGGCTCGGGCCTCGCTACTGGCCGGTGCGGCCGTCGATGCACTCGCGCAGCAGGTCGGCGTGGCCGCAGTGCCGCGCGTACTCCTCGACCATGTGGACGAGCACGTCGCGGAGGTTGAGGTCGCCGTGCCGGGGCGAGTGGACGACCAGCCCGGGATCGGGGTGCTCGCGCACCCACCCCTCGGCGAACGCGATCTCCTCGCGCCACAGCCGGAACGCCTGGTCGACGACCTCGTCCTCACCGACCGCGCCGTCGAACGCCGGGTCGCCGCTGCCCGGCCACAGCCGTGCGAGGTCGTGCTGGCCGTCGAGGACCACCTTGAACCAGCTGCGCTCGACGTGGGCCATGTGCCGCACGAGCCCGAGCAGCGAGAGCGTCGAGGGTGGTACCGAGCGCCGGGCCAGCTGCTCGGCGTCGAGGCCGTCGCACTTCATCCCCAACGTCAGCCGGTACTGCGTGAGGTAGTCGAGCAGGGTGCCGAGCTCGTCCTTCGGCCCACCCTCCTCCACCTGGCGGGGGTCGTCCTCGGGGTCGAGCCACATGTCAGGGCGCTGCTGCGCTTGGGAGGGCATGGCTGACATCGTGGTGCCCGTGACCGAGCAGGACAACCGAGTTGGGGTCGGGCCCTGGGAAGGGCCCTGGCCCGAGGGCGAGCAGTGGGACCCGGCGCTCCTGCGGGACGGTGACCGACGCAACGTGGTCGACCGGTACCGGTACTGGCGCCACGACGCGATCGTCGCCGACCTCGACGCAGTGCGCCACGAGTTCCACGTCGCCGTGGAGAACTGGGGCCACGACTTCAACATCGGGTCGGTGATCAGGACCGCCAACGCCTTCAACGCCAAGGCGTTCCACATCGTCGGCAAGCGCCGGTGGAACCGGCGGGGGGCGATGGTCACCGACCGCTACCAGCACGAGCACCACCACGTGTCGGTCGAGGCGCTGGTCGCCTGGGCGGGGCACGCCGGGACCGGGCCACGCGGCGTACCGCTCATCGGTGTGGACAACCTTCCGGGGTCCGTCCCGCTGGAGACGTTCGACCTGCCCCGCGAGTGCGTCCTGGTGTTCGGCCAGGAGGGACCCGGGCTGAGCGCGGAGATGCGGGCCGCGTGCGAGGTGGTCCTGCACATCGAGCAGTTCGGCTCGACCCGGTCGATCAACGCGGGCGCGGCCGCCGCCGTCGCCATGCACGCCTGGGTGCGACGCCACCACTTCGGACAGCCGATTTTCGGGCAGGCTGTCGACTAGCGCACCGCTCGCACGTCATCAGGGTGCAAGCACCCACAGATGAGAGGAACGACCATGACCGAGTACCTCGTCCTCCTGCCCGCCTCCGAAGCCCGCTACGCCGCGGCGACCGAGCAGGAGCGCCAGCAGCTGCACCAGGCCCACACCGAGTTCGTCGAGCTGCTCGAGCGGCGCGGCCACAAGATGACGGGCGGCGCGCAGCTCACGCCGTCGGCCCAGAGCAAGGTCGCCCGCGGTACCGCCGTGGACGCGGTGACCCTCAGCGACGGGCCCTATGCCGAGAGCGCCGAGCAGGTCGGCGGCTACTACCTCGTCGAGAGCGAGGACGTCGACGACCTCGCCCAGGTGTGCGGGCGGCTGATGCAGACGCCCTTCCACGCCGCCGTCGAGATCCGTCCGCTCGTCCAGCTGTGAGGGAGTCGAGATGACCGAGTACGTCGTGCTGATCGTGGGGGACGCCGACCGCTGGTGGACCACCATGGACGTGCACAAGCGCAAGGCCGGGTATGCCGAGTACAGCAGGTTCGCCGAGGAGCTCGCCAAGCGTGGGCACAAGGTCACCGGCGGCGCCGAGCTGCACGCCACGAGCGAGGGCCGGCGCATCCCGCACGGTGGCGGTCCCGTCACCGAGGGCCCGTTCGCCGAGGTGACCGAACAGGTCGGCGGCTTCTACCAGGTGGAGACCGACGACCTCGACGACCTCATGGACTGCTCCCAGATCATCGCCGCCCTCGGTGACGGCATCGAGGTCCGACGGGTCGTCAAGCCCGAGGACCGGCCGTCGTGAGGTACTTCGTCACCATCGCGTACGAGCCGGGTGTGTGGTCGGACGCAAGCGAGGAGACCCGCACGCGCTACCACGAGGAGCATCTGGCCTTCCACAAGGCGGTCGCCGAGCGTGCCCACCTCGTGGCCGGCGAGGCGCTGGCCGGACCCGAGACGGCAACGACCCTGCGGCACAGCGACGGTAGGCCGGTGCTCACCGAGGGCCCGTTCGTCGAGACAGCCGAGGTGGTGGGTGGGTTCTACCTCGTCGACGCAGACGACCTCGACGTGATGACAGGGCTGTGCGAGCTGCTTCCGAAGGTGTACTCGCTGGAGATCCGGCCGGTCGTGCAGGTCGAGGGCCTCGAGACGCGTTGAGCGAACGCGACCCTGAAGCCGTGGGCAACCCAGGGACGGGCAGCCCGTTCGAGCAGCAGCTCGAGGATGCCTTCCGCGACCAGTGGGGCCGAGTGCTGGCCCTGCTGGTCGCCCAGTTCCGGCGCCTCGACCTCGCCGAGGACGGCCTGGCGGAGGCCTTCGAGGCGGCCGCGAGGCGCTGGCCGGAGGACGGCGTCCCGACGAACCCGGCCGCGTGGCTGCTCACCACCGGGCGCCGCCGCGTGCTCGACCGGCTGAGGGCCGAGGCGGTTGCCGCGCGCAAGGAACCGCTGCTGGTCGTCGACGAGCAGACCCGTCAGGAGGCCTCGAGCATGAGGGCCGACCCGGGTGGCCTGGTCGGGGACGAGCGGTTGCGGCTCGTGTTCCTGTGCGCCCACCCCTCCCTGGCCACGGAGTCCGCCGCCGCGCTGTCGCTCCGACTCGTCATCGGCGTGCCGACCGCTGACATCGCCAAGCTCTTCCTGGTGTCGGAGCCGACCATGGCCGCGCGGCTCACCCGCGCCAAGCGCAGGCTGGCGGCCTCGGGAGCGCCCTTCAGCGTGCCGCCGGAGGGACCGGCCCGCGACGCGAGGGTGGGGGTGGTCGCCTCGGTGGCCTACCTCGCCTTCACCGCCGGCTACGCGCCGGGCAGTGGTCCGGATGTGACCCGCACATCCCTTGCGGGAGAGGGGATCCGCCTGGCCAGGGTGCTGCGTGAGCTGCTGCCCGGCGAGCCAGCCCTCGACTCCCTCCTCGCACTGATGCTGCTCCAGCACTCCCGGCGTGACGCTCGGCTCGGTCCCGACGGCCTCCCTGTCCTGCTGCCCGACCAAGACCGCGCCACGTGGCACCGGGAGGAGATCGCGGAGGCGCTGGGGATGCTCGCGCCCCTGGCCGGCCAGCGCCTCGACGGCGTCGCGGGCGAGTACCTCCTCCAGGCGCTGATCGCCTCCGAGCACGCCATCGCCCCGACGTCCGAGGACACGCGCTGGGACCGGATCGCCGAGCGCTACGCCGAGCTGGAGGAGCTCACCGGGTCCCCCGTCGTGCGGCTCAACCGCGCGGTCGCGGTCGCCGAGTCGGCCGGACCAGTGGCGGGTCTGGCACTGCTGGACGGCCTCGACGACGACCTGCCGCACAGCCACCGCCTTCCTGCGGTCCGGGCCGAGCTGCTCAGCCGCGCCGGCGACCGCGAGGGCGCCCACGCGGCATACGGCATCGCGATCGAGCGGTGCGCCAACGACGCCGAGCGCGCGCTGCTCACCAGCCGGAGGGCGACGCTGGGAACCCCTTGACGCCTGCGCATTTGATGTTAATGTAACTAACATGAATTCGCAGGAGGCGCCGACACGCTCCTACCGCATGGACGCCCGGGCCGAGGCGGCGGCCGCCACGGCGGAGCGCATCGTCGACGCGACGACCGAGCTCTTCTGGGAGCAGCCGACCGACCAGATCCGCCTCGACGAGGTTGCCGCACGAGCAGGCGTGACCGTGCAGACCGTCATCCGCCGCTTCGGGGGCCGCAAGGGCTTGTTCGAGGCCGCCGCGTCCCGCGAGCAGGGCAGGGTTCGGCAGGCGAGGGCGGCGGTGACCCCGGGCGACGTCCCGGGGGCGGTGGCCAACCTCATCGACCACTACGAGGGGCTCGGGGACCGGGTGCTGCGCATGCTCGCGGAGGAGGACCGCACCCCCGCGCTCAGGGACGTCGTCACGCAGGGCCGCACGCTCCACCGGGAGTGGTGCCGCGCAGCCTTCGCGCCGTTCCTCACCGGGCTGGCCGGGGTCGCGGGCGACCGGCGGCTGGCCCAGCTCGTCGCCGTGTGCGACGTCTACACCTGGAAGGTGCTGCGCCGGGACTGCGGGCTCAGCCGTGCCCAGACCACGAAGGCCATCACCGAGATGCTGGCCCCGTTCACCAAGGAAGTCCGCTGATGTCCAGGATCCTCGCCTACACCTCGCCCGCGATCGGTCACCTCTTTCCCCTGACGCCACTGCTGCTCGAGCTCCAGTCGCGTGGCCACGACATCCAGCTGCGCACCTTGCCGTCGTGGCTCGAGCAGATGCGTGCCCTCGGCTTCGCTGCCGAGCCCATCGACCCGCGGGTCGAGTCCGTCACCATGCGCGACTACGAGGCGCGTGGGCCCAAGCGGGCACTCGCCGCTGTCGCGGACGTCTTCTCCGCCCGGGGCCGGTTCGACGGACCCGACCTTGCCCGCGCCATCGAGCAGGTCGGGCCGGACGTCGTCGTCGTCGACGTCAACAGCTGGGGCGCCGGCTTCGCTGCAGAGAGCTGGGGCGGGCCGTGGGTGTCGTTCTCGCCCTACACGCCGGCCCTCAGCTCGAGGGGTACGCCGCCGTTCGGGCCCGGCCTGCCGCCGCTGGGTGGGCCGCTCGGTGCGGTCCGGGACGCCGTGCTGCGCAGGGCAGTCATGGGCGCGGTCGAGAAGGTCATGGTGCCGCGCGTCAACGCGCTGCGTGCCGAGCTCGGGCTGCCGCCGGTCGCGTCGGCCGACGAGTTCCTGCGCAAGCCCCCTCTCATGCTGGTCACGACCGCCAAGCCCTTCGAGTACGCCTCGACGGACTGGGGTCCGGACGTCGTGATGACTGGCGCGATGTCCTGGGAGCCAGCCCAGGAGGCTCCGGCATGGCTCGACGAGGTCGACCGGCCGATCGTGCTGGTGACCACCTCGTCGGAGTTCCAGGACGACGGCGTGCTCGTGCGGACCGCGCTCGAGGCGCTGCGCGACGAGCCCGTGCACGTCGTCGCGACCATGCCCTCCGGGCTCGCCCCCGACCTCGACATCCCCGCCAACGCAACCGTCGCCGAGTTCATCCCGCACAGCGCGGTGCTCGAGCGGACTGCGGTGGCGGTGACCCACGGCGGGATGGGGGCGACGCAGAAGGCGCTCGCCCGCGGCATACCGGTCTGTGTCGTTCCCTTCGGCCGCGACCAGCTCGAGGTCGCTCGGCGGGTGGAGGTCAGTGGCTCCGGCAGTCGGCTGCCGGCCAAGCGGCTGACCACCGAGGCGCTGCGCGCCAAGGTGCGCGAGGCCGGGGCGATGGGGGCCGGCGCCGCCCGTGTCGCGCGGGGCCTGGCGGACGCCGGTGGCGCACCGCGCGCCGCTGACGTCGTCGAGCAGCGACTGCTGCAGCCCAGGTTGAGTGCCTGAGAACGGTCCACAGCCCGGTCTGGGGCACACGACTCGGGAGGGGCGTGGAAAGATCGGTGGCGAGACCACGCACGACTCGAAGGAGACGCTGATGCCCATCGCCACCCCTGAGGTGTACGCCGACATGCTCGACCGCGCGAAGGCCGCCTCCTTCGCCTACCCGGCCATCAACGTCAGCTCCTCGCAGACGCTGAACGCCGCGATGCGCGGGTTCGCGGAGGCCGGCAGTGACGGGATCATCCAGGTCTCCACCGGTGGCGCGGAGTACCTCTCCGGCTCGACGGTCAAGGACATGGTGACCGGCTCGCTCGCGCTCGCCGCCTACGCGCACGAGGTGGCCAAGGGCTACGACGTCAACATCGCGCTGCACACCGACCACTGCCCCAAGAACAAGCTCGACGGGTTCGTCCGGCCGTTGCTGGCCGCCTCCACGGAGCGGGTCAAGGGCGGCGGACTGCCGTACTTCCAGTCGCACATGTGGGACGGCTCGGCCGTGCCGCTCGACGAGAACCTCACGATTGCCAAGGAGCTGCTGGACCTGTGCCAGGCCGCCAAGGTCGTCCTGGAGATCGAGGTGGGTGTCGTCGGCGGCGAGGAGGACGGCGTCGAGGGCAAGATCGACGACAAGCTCTACTCCACCCCCGAGGACGCGATCGCCACCGCGCAGGCGCTCGGCACCGGTGAGAACGGCTACTACATGACTGCGCTCACCTTCGGCAACGTCCACGGCGTCTACAAGCCCGGCAACGTCAAGCTCCGGCCCGAGATCCTCAAGGCCGCGCAGGACGCTGTGCACAAGGAGCTCGGCACCAAGGACGACAAGCCGTTCCACCTGGTCTTCCACGGCGGCTCCGGCTCGACCGCCGAAGAGATCGCGGCGGCCGTCGACTACGGCGTGGTCAAGATGAACGTCGACACCGACACCCAGTACGCCTTCACCCGGCCGGTCGCCGGCTACATGCTGAGCAACTACGAGGGCGTCTTCAAGATCGACGGCGAGGTCGGCAACAAGAAGCAGTACGACCCCCGCGCGTGGGGCAAGGAGGCCGAGGCCGGCATGGCCGCCCGAGTCGTCGAGGCCTGCCAGAACCTGCGGTCGGCAGGCAAGCACGCGTGAGCGAGAACCTGCTCGGCATCCCCGAGACCCGGCTGCCCGAGGACCCCGCGGCGAGCCCGCTGGAAGCCGGCGTGGCCGCGGACCAGGTGGCCGCGGCACACCCGACCTCCTCGTTGGCCTGGGCCACGCTGGCCGAGGACGCGCTCGATGACGGGCGCACCGTGGAGGGCTACGCGTACGCGCGCACCGGCTACCACCGCGCGCTGGATGCCTTGCGCCGCAACGGTTGGCGCGGTCAGGGTCCGGTGCCGTGGGAGCACGAGCCGAACCGCGGGTTCCTGCGCGCCCTCGCGGCGCTGTCCCGCGCGGCGGGTGCGATCGGGGAGAGCGACGAAGAGGTGCGCTGCGCCCAGTTCCTGCGCGACTCCTCACCGGTGGGGGCGCGAGAGCTCGGCTTCTAACCCGTGTGCCACGTGGCCGGCTCGGCCACGTCGCCGCACCTCAGTGCCCGAACCGCACCTCGGTCACGGCGTGCGGCTGGCGCTGGGAGGCCATCTCGTTCAGGACGCGCACCGTCATCGTGTACTCGTCGCCCTCATAGGTGCAGTAGCTCGAACCGGCTGCGCCCCCGCACCCCTTGAGGGTTGGCGGGGTGGGCACACTGGAGGCGAAGGTCGTCTTGACCACCGTTGAGGTGGCCAGCTGCTCGGCCCGTGGCTTGTCACGCTCGGCCCAGGCGGTGACGAAGGCGCCGGCGTAGTCGCGCGCCTTGCCGGGGATGGACTTGCTGTCCTGGGCCGGCGGTGGCGTGGTCGCCCTGGTGGGCGGCGCGGTGGGCGTCGTGAGCGTGGGCCCGGGGACGGTCCGCGTGACCGTGACGGTCACCGTGTGGCTGGTCGTGGCACCGCCGCTGGCGCCGGGCCCGGGGTCGTCGGCGCAGGCGGACAACGTTGCACCCAGGGCCACGGCAAGTGTCATGGCAACAAGGGGGCGCTCAGGTCTCATGGCTTCCTGCCTCTCGCCGGTCGGTCACCACTGTGGACGCCCGGCGAGGGATGCGGGTTGTCGGCCCTCACCCCGACTGCGAAGCGGCGAGTGTTGCCGGGGGGGCGGGACCACACCGGTGCCGGCCCCCCCCCCCCCCCCCCCGCGCCCGCGCCGGCGCGCCCCTCCACCTCGGCTTTATCCGCGGTCGACGACACCTGGTAGTTGCCCGGCGACGGCGCCTCGAC
>JAICSZ010000047.1 GCA_025936615.1 Pedococcus sp.
ACCCGGTGGGCAGCTCGTGGCGGGCTTCGGGCTCGATGCCGAGCACATCCCCCCGGGCTGAGCGGTCACCACTCTCGAGGACTACGACCGCTCGTGCACCGACGCCGGGCTCTCGTTCGCACAGCGCTTCGCGGCCAGGGACAGGGAGTCATGGCACCCCGGCGCCGGCTACGCCGTGTCGGTGCACCGGCTGGTCGACTCGAGCATCTAGTCCGCCCACGCGCAGGGTGGGACCCGGGTGTTGCCCAGTCCGCCTGCGTGTTGCTCAGCCCGCCCACGCGGAGCGAGGACCCGCGTGTTGCTCAGTCCTCGGTATTGCCCTGTTCCCACTCCCGGTCCTCCTCGTCCCAGCGCTCGGTGCGCTGCCGGGCCAGGTCGAGGGCGTTCGTGGCATCGGCCTCCGTGTCGTAGGGGCCCATCAGGTCATCGGACTGGCTCTTGTTCTCGTCGGTCTCGACCCGACCGGTGCTGAGGTTGTACCAAAAGGCCATCGGAGCCCTCCAAGTCGACGGATCAGCGGACGTCCCTAGACTCCACCGTATGCCGTTGACGTACGCAAGTGTGGCCCCCGGCGAGGTCTCGCCCCGTCGGCCCGTACCAGCGTCGATCGCGCGCCCCGAGTACGTCGACAAGCCGGCGCCGACCCGCGACCCCAGCCCAGAGGTCAAGGACGCCGAGACGATCGAGAAGATGCGCGTCGCCGGCCGAGTGGCGGCGCAGGCGATGGCCGCAGCAGCCGAGGTGATCGCACCGGGCGTCACGACCGACGAGGTCGACCGGGTCGGGCACGAGTTCCTCCTCGACCACGGCGCCTACCCGTCCACCTTGGGGTACAAGGGCTTCCCGAAGTCCCTGTGCACGTCGGTCAACGAGGTCGTCTGCCACGGCATCCCCGACTCGCGCCGGCTCGAGGACGGCGACATCGTCAACATCGACATCACCGCCTACCTCGACGGGGTCCACGGCGACACCGACGCCACCTACCTGTGCGGCGACGTGGACGAGGAGTCGCGGCTGCTGGTCGAACGCACCGAACAGGCGATGCACCGCGCCATCAGGGCCGCGGTGCCCGGCCGCGAGATCAACGTCAGCGGCCGCGTCATCGAGAGCTACGCGCGCCGGTTCGGCTACGGCGTCGTGCGCGACTTCACCGGCCACGGGATCGGCCGGATGTTCCACAGCGGACTCGTCATCCCGCACTACGACGCGGCCCCCGCCTACGACACGGTCATCGAGCCCGGCATGACGTTCACGATCGAGCCGATGCTCAACCTCGGCACCCCCGAGTGGCAGATGTGGGACGACGGCTGGACCGTCGTCACCAAGGACCGTCGTCGGTCGGCGCAGTTCGAGCACACCATCCTGATCACCCCGGACGGCAACGAGATCCTCACCCTTCCGTAGGTTCGGCGAGCGCAAGGAGGCGCAGAGCATGGCCAAGCACGGGCTCCCCCTCGGCATCGACGTCGGCGGCAGCGGGATCAAGGGCGCACCGGTCGACCTCGACAAGGGAGCCTTCGCGGCAAAGCGCCAGCGGATCGACACCCCACGGCCCTCCACACCCGAAGCCGTCGCGGACGTCATCAACCAGGTCGTCGACCACTTCGACGACGTGCGCGGTGACTCGCCCATCGGCGTCACCATCCCGGGCGTCGTCACCCACGGGGTCGTGCGCTCGGCCGCCAACATCGACAAGGAATGGCTCGACTTCGACGCGGAGCCGATGCTCGAGAAGAAGCTCGGCCACGACATCGTGCTCGTCAACGACGCGGACGCCGCCGGCGTCGCTGAGCTCTACTACGGCGCGGCCAAGGGCCAGCGCGGCCTCGTCGTGATGACCACCCTCGGGACCGGCATCGGCACCGCCCTGATCCACGACGGGGTGCTGGTGCCCAACTCCGAGCTCGGCCACATCGAGCTCGACGGCCACGACGCCGAGACCCGGGCCGCCTCGTCCATCAAGGACAAGGAGGGCCTGTCCTACCCCGAGTGGGCCAAACGGCTGCAGCGCTACTACAGCCACCTCGAGAACCTGCTGTGGCCGGACCTGTTCGTCGTGGGGGGCGGGGTCTCCAAGGATGCGGACCAGTTCCTGCCCCTGCTCGAGCTCCGTACCCCCATCGTCGCTGCCAAGCTGATGAACAAGGCGGGCATCATCGGCGCCGCCCACCTGGCCGCGCACAAGTAGGAGCCGGCCCGCTTGGGTCAGCGCATGGCCACCAAGTCCTGCAGCAGGAGCGCCTGGCGGTTGCGGAACAGGTCCGCACCCACGCGCACCCCGACCACGAGCGCGATGCCGCCCACCAGTGGACCGACGACCAGTGCCGACCACGCGGCCCAGCCGACCCCGAGCCAGGCCGCGACCCCCAGTGCCATCGCAGGCAGCGACAGCGCGAACACCGCTGCGCCACAGATGGACTGCACGGCCACGGTCACGCCGACCGAGCCGGGGCGGCTGGTGAACGGGTTCTCCCCCGGTGCCGGCACGGCATACTGCTTGACCGCACTGGTGACGCACGCCACCGCGAAGCCGTTGAGCAGCAAGGTGACCGCGACGCCGAGCGTCGCGGGCAGGAGGCGCCAGGGCAGGCCGAGGACCGGCCCGAGAAGGGCAAACGTGGGGACGCACAGGACGGCCAGGAACGCGGAGGGGAATAACCGGCCGAGGCGGTCACTCACCCCGTCCACCCCTGAGGCGACGTGCATCCAGAACGCCGTGGAGTCGTAGCCGACATCATTGTGCTGGCCCCAGCCGATCAGGTAGGCCGACGCCAGAGGCATGCCGGCCAGGGCCAGGTGCGAGCCGGACGCCAGGGCGGGCACCAGCAGACCGGCCGGCAGGAGCGCGGTCATCAGCCCCGGGAAGTTGAGCCGGGGGTCGCGCACCCAGTAGGTGCCTGCCCGAGCGGCGATGGCGCCCATCGGGGTGCCGGGCAGGCGGGCGAACAGACCCAGCCCTCGCTGGTGCCCGCCGCCCCCGGACTGTGGCCGGGGGTTGCGCAGCACGGAGACGAGCACCCGCTGCCACACGACGAACAGCACCACCGTGGTGCCGGCGGCGAGCGCGAGGAACAGCAGGGCGGTCGTCCACCGTCCTGCAGCGGCCATCGCCATGGCGGCCCACGGCCAGCCGAACGGCGTCCACTCGAGCACCTCGGCGACACGCTGGAACCCCGCCCGGTCGCCGCCCCCGTTCCCCACAGTGGCGAGCACCGGACCGACGGCGAGCAGCAGCACCAGCCCGCCGATGCCTGCGAGGTCGCGGCCGCGACGACTGGACAGCACAGCGGCGGCAGCGGCCGTGACGATGCGGCTGAGCAGCACGCAGGTGCCCACGCCCAGTGCTGCGGCGAGCAGCGCGACGAGGACGGCGGGCAGGCTGCGTGAGGCAGCCACGACCGCGGCAAGCGCGAGCAGTGCCGTGGCGACCCCGGGCAGACCCACCAGCCCGGCCAAAGCGAGACCTGCCGCCAGGCGTCGCTCGGGCACCGCGAAGGTGGCGAACCTCGTGGGGTCCAGCGTCGGGTCCGTGCCGAAGAGCAGCACCGGCAGCAGCGACCACCCGAGGACCAGGGCGGCGCCGCCCACCACGAGCACTGCCCGGGTGAGGTCGAGGTCGTCGCGGAACCGCAGCACGACCAGAGAGGCGATGGCGGCGACCAGGAGGGAGCCGCCGTACAGGACTCCGAGAACCATGCCGACGACGGCGGCAGCGCTGCGGCGCAGCCCGTTGCGGAGCAGCGTGAGCTTCAGTCGGAGGAGGTGCGCAACCACGCCAGCCCCTCCACCGCGGTCACTCCCCCGACCAGCTCGAGGAACCGGTCCTCGAGTGACCCGCCACCGCGAACCTCCTCGAGCGGGCCGGCCAGGCGCACCGTGCCGGCCGCCATGATCGCGACGTCCGTGCAGATCCGCTCGACGAGGTCCATCACGTGGCTGGACAGGACGACCGTGCCGCCACTCGCGGCGAACCCCTCGAGGATGCCCCTGATCGTGCGGGCCGACACCGGGTCGACCGCCTCGAACGGCTCGTCCAGGACCAGCAGGCGGGGCGCGTGGATGAGGGCGCACGCCAAGGTCACCTTCTTGGTCATGCCAGCGGAGTAGTCGATGACGAGCTTGTCCTGGGCCTCGACGAGACCGAGCGCAGCAAGGAGCTCTGCGACGCGCTCGTCCACGAGGTGACGGTCCAGGCCCCTGAGCAACCCGGCATACGTCACCAGCTGTCGGCCGGTGAGGCGGTCGAACAGCCGAAGGCCGTCCGGCAGCACCCCGATCCGGGACTTTGCGGCGACCGGGTCGCGCCACACGTCCACGCCGAGCACGTGTGCCGTACCGGCATCCGGCCGCAGCAGTCCGGTGGCCATCGACAAGGTGGTGGTCTTCCCGGCCCCGTTGGGGCCGACCAGGCCGTAGAACGAACCGCGCGGGACCTCGAGGTCGAGGCGGTCCACCGCGACCACCGCGCCGAAGCGCCGGCTGAGCCCGCGCAGGCGCAGCGCCGGCTCAGGCCCTACGGCGGTCGGTGACCCTGCTGGTATGCCGTTGGGCTGGCTCAAGCGCGGAACTCCTGTGGCGCGCCGCCTCCGAGGTCGTGGATCTGGGTCTGCTTCGACCCGAGGTTGCCCGCGTGGGTGAGGTAGAGCTGGCGTCCGCTCTCGTTGAGGAGTCCGTCGTGCACGGGGATCGCGTGCGGTGCAGCGAGGCGGCGCAGGAAGGCCGTCATGTCCCGGCTCGCCTGCCACGGCGCGTTGAGCGGGAAGGCGAGGACGTCGACGTGACCGGGTTCGGCGTCGAGCGCGTCGCCGGGGTGGAAGAAGGTCGGCTCACCGTCGGCGGTCACGAGCATGCCTGTGTTGTGGATGCGCGGGATCTCCTCGTGGATGAGGGCGTGCGTCTGGCCGACACCGGTCACGGTGGTTGCTCCCACCTCGTGCCTGACGCCACCGGTCAGTGCTGACGCGTCGATCCCCTTCTCGCGCAGCAGGTCTGCGGTGTCCGGGTCGGTCACGAGCTGAGCCCTGGGGTTGGCCGCGAGCAGCCCCGGGAGCCGATCGGCATCGAGGTGGTCGGCGTGCTGGTGGGTGACCAGGACCGCGTCGAGGTCACGTTGCTCCTGGGCGCCGGGTGACCAGGAACCGGGGTCGATCAGGAGCCTCGTGTCCCCGGTCTCGAGGAGCACACAGGCGTGTCCGAGGTGGGTGATGCGCATGGTGCCCACCGTACGGCTTGTGTCGCGGCCGCGGGTGCGGTCACACGCACTTGGGGAGGTGCTGGGCGAGGTACTCCTGCAGGGTGAGGACGTGCTCCGCGTCCAGCGAGCCGCTGCGGGTGACGAGGGCGGTCAAGCTGCTCGGGCGCAGGACGTGGACGCCGTGGAGTGCCAGGTCGGTGACGCCCAGCGGCAGCAGCCCGTCGACGAAGCACAGGACGCCAGTGACGCGGACGTTGTCCAGGCCTGCTGTCGCGAGGAGCGAGCGGATGCCGGCCACCCGCCTCGCGGTGGCTGCGGCCGCGGTCGTCATGACGCGGCCCCCGACGACGAGCTCCACCGGGCTGCCGCTGACGCCGGTGGGGCGCAGCTCGATGGCAGCGTTCTTGAGGTGCTTCACGTCGACGACGTGCACCCCCCAGGCACTCACGGCGAGGTGCTCGATCCGGCCTCGATGTCCCGGTACTCGGACCTGGTGCAGCGTCAGCACGCCGTGAACGCCCGCCGCTTCGAGGATCGCGCCCACGGCTTCGCTGGGGGCACTGGCTGCTCTCGCGTGGGCGTGGCCGGTCCGGAAGGCGCGCACGGTCAGGAGGCGTGTGAACAGGCCGGCACGACCGCGGTGGGCGCGCGCGCGCCCGTTCCGCTCCGCCGCCTCGCGCAAGGATCGGCGGGTGGGAAGCGGTGGGCGGTCGGCCGTCGTCGCAGGCAGCGACAGCGGCGGCGGTGCATCCTGCGGCGCCGGCTCCGACAGCTCCGCCGGGGGGGACACCGGCGGAGCTGCCATGGACTTCTTCAGGGCGGCCAGCGTGGCGGCGACGGTCGCGGTGCTTGCGGTCCACTGCTCGGGCAGCAGGACGTTGTTCGCGGCAGCGACCGCCCGCGGCCCGACTGCGCCAGGTGCCATCTGCACCACCCCTCTGGTTGTCTCCCCACCACTGTGGCGGCTCGGGCGGTTGTCCGGATCCATTGCGGGGCAAGACCGGTAGAGGCGGGGAGGGAGCGATAACCCGTTGGGTCAGAACTGTCAAGACTTGGTAAGAAACCCAGCGCCGAGGAGCTCGCGTTCGTACAATGCCCGCCCGGCGGGCGGGCTGGCGAGTCAGTCGACCGCCTCGCCGGCAAGGGCCTTCGCCGCCAGTCGCTCCTCCTCGCTGACCTCCCAGACCTCCCAGGCGGCGTGAAGTGCGAGCGCGATGATGAAGCAGCCGAGGACGAGGTCGGGCCAGCCCGAGCCGCTCAGCGCAGTCACGACGGCCATCCCGATGATGGCGACGTTGACGAGCACGTCGTTCCTGGCGGACAGGAAGGCCGCCCTGCTCAGTGAACCGCCCCTGTGCCGCACCTGGGCGAGCAGCCAGGCGCTCGTGCCGTTGACCGCGATCGCACCCAGCGATGCGAGCACCACGGGAACCACCTGGGGCGCAGTGGGATCCGGGAAGTGTTGGACCGCCTTCCAACCCGCTACCCCGGCCGGCCCGAGGATGACCAGGGCCATCACCTTGCCCATCAGAGCCCGGCGGGCCAGCGGCCAACCCAGGGCCACGAAGATGAGCAGGTTGATCGAGGCGTCCTCGAGGAAGTCGACGCTGTCGGCCAGCAGCGACACCGAGCCGGCTGTCAGTGCGACGGCGAACTCGACGAAGAAGTACGCAAGGTTCAGCACCGCCACGAGCACCACGGCCCGACGCAGCTGGTCGGCGGCCAACCTCACGGGAGGGCCGTTGTCGTCACCGGGCATGTCCCCTGACCTCATCTGCGCGGAACCTCCTGGGTGGATGAGTCGGCCGATACGCCGGGGATTGCCGGGTCGTTCTTGGCATAGGGAGTGGTGACGTTGGCAGGGCCCTGACCTGCAGCGATGCCATGTTGGCCAAGTTGGCGCCAGACGGCTGGGACGGTAAAAGCCGGATGCGGTGCGGACTTTTTGCGGACTGACGACAGCACCCTCGGTCACGGACCTAGGACTGCCGCAACCACCACTCGCCGAGCATCCCAGATTCGGACGACGTTGTCGTGATCGCTTGCCACTCCCTCACCGTTGCCGCTGCGTCCCGCCCACGCCTCGCGTACCTGTCCCTATGCGCTCGTGGTGCCGTAGACCGGGCCAGCATTACCGACGGCTCCGCGTCATAGCGCCCCGATGGGGCTACTGCTCGACGGGGTTGGTCACGTGGATATGCATCGTCACCGGCGACGCCTCCCTGGAGCATGGTGCGTCGGCCGGGCCGCTCGAGACCCGGGCGGTGGGCCCCGGCGACACCGTCCACCTACCCCCGCACGTGCGGCACCGCATCCGCGCAATGACCGACCTGGTCTTCGTCGAGGCGTCGACGGCGGCAGCGGGCTGGAAGAGGACGTCGTCCGCCTCGACTACGACTACGGGCGTTCGGGGACGACCAAGGCCTGAGGCCCCTTCCCGGTGCAGGCGATGCTCAGCTCCCCGGGGATGCCGACCTCGTATGCGGCGCTGGGGTGTGGGTTGCGGGGTAGACTGGGAGCAGTCCCGGGACGAAGGATCGGAGCGTTTGCACGACCCGCCACCCGGCACTACCGAGGAGGCCGTCATGGCCGTCCACACATCGCCAGCCAACCACCCCGACCGTCACGTCGTCGAGGGAGGGACCCGCCCGCGGTCGGAGCCACCGCGCGCCGCGGCGAGGTCGGATCACGAAGTCGGACGCGTGCGGACCACCCGCACGTCGGCCGCGTGGGCCGGTATCGCGGTTGGCGCCGCGGTCCTCGTGCTCCTCATCGTCTTCATGCTGCAGAACACCGTCCCGGTCGACGTCTTCTTCCTCGGCCTGCACGCGACGGCACCGCTGGCCCTGACCCTGCTCATCGCGGGCCTCGGTTTCGCGGTCGTGACCCTGGTCGTCGGCAGCCTTCGCATCGGGCAGCTGCGTCGTCGCATCCGCCGGGGAAGCCCCCGCGCAGAGACGGAGCGCGACGTTCGCGGCTGAGCCTGCCAGCCTCCGTGCACCACGACGACCGGCCCCGGCGCGGCCGACCGCCACCCCTCCTTGCAATCCCTCCACCCTGATAGGCGATGACGACATGTCCACAACCACCATCCCCACCTCTCAGACCGAAGAGCCGTCGGCTCCTCCGGAGAAAGCCCACGCCCTCAGCCTCGTCTCCGTGCTCGTCACCGGTCTTCCCGCCGAGCTCGGCACACCGCACGAGCCCGCTCACTACACCGTCCCAGCGGTCTTCTCCCGACGGGTCACACAGGAGGAACGCGCTCGGATCGAGGACCCGGCGACGGCCAGCGACCTCGCCGAGGCCACTGGGCTCGACCACGGACTCCAACTGACCGTGTCGGACCGACGGCTGCTCATCAAGGGCACCAACCTCGCCGAGCTCACGGACGGCCTGGCCACCGCGCTCGGGGACATGCTCGCTCGGCTAGACCAGGACCTCCACAGCGAACACGACGAGCGTGTCGCAGCCGGCGAGGCCCTCCACACCGCTGAGCGTCAGCGCTTCGATGCCGTGTCGCAGGCGGCAGCCAAGATCCGCTTCGGGACGACCCGGACGACCACGTGAAGCGGCATGGTCGGACGTAAGTACGCTCCTCCGCGCCGAGGGTCGCGATCGATTGGGTGGCGAACGCACCCGACGGCTATCGGCCGATGACCGCGAACTCTGGCGTGGGCGACAGGCAACAGGCCGGGGACGACGTCGCAGAACCGGCCGCGATCGAGGCACCCGACGAGCTGTGAACGGCTGCTTTGTGCACTCTCCACGGCAACCTGCGACACCGCCGCCAGTCCAACGCTTCAGTCGTCCGCGACGTATCCCGTACGCGGATCGATCATGCCCAGGAAGTCGTGTATGTGCGCACGGTCCTCGTCGACCGAATCGGGCGCCGGGCTCATGCTGAACCCGTATCCGGGGTTCGGCCCGCTGACCCAGTTGTAGTGCGTACCACTGTCGGCGGCGCGACGAAGCTCAAACAGCTCGCCGTCGACCTCCATCCGACGCGCAGCTCCTGCATGGTCAGCCTCGGCGGGAGCGACTCCTGGAATCGCCTTACGTTCAGCATCTCCTTGCTCCATTCGCCAAGGATGCTCGAAAGCGCGCTCGCCCGCCGCAGTAGGCGCGAGCCCGCTCCTCGCTGCTCCCGCTCAGAACGCGCGTCCTTCCGCATGTGCGGGAGCCGGCGCGGGGAGGCTGCAGCGTTCCTGCGGCGAGGGCAGGCTCAGGTGTTGGCGAGGTGTTCCCTGATGCCGGGGTGGCTCGTTTGGGATGGGGTGGTGGTCGCGGCTGGTACGACCAGCACCGCCAGGGCCGTGGTGATGGGTACGGCCAGCACCAGCCCGATGGCGCTGGCCAGGGTGCGCACTACTTCTTCTGCGATGTCGTTGCTGGTGATCGTGAAGGACAGCGGTTGGCCGTACAGGACGATCAGCATGAGCACGCTGAGCGCGGCGCCGGCGTAGGCGAAGACGATGGTGTAGATGGTCGAGGCGATGTGGTCGCGTCCGATCCGCATGCCCGTGTTGAACAACTGCACGCGGGTCAGGTGCGGCCCGGCCTCGCGCAACTCC
>JAICSZ010000223.1 GCA_025936615.1 Pedococcus sp.
GGAGTGCGGGTGAGCCGCCAGGTGACGATGCACGGGTTCGCGCTCAACTGCGACGCAGACCTCTCGTGGGCCGACAACATCGTCGCCTGCGGCATCGAGGACGCGGGGGTCAGCTCGATCTCCCGCGAGGCGGGGCGAGCGGTCACCGTCCAGGACGTGCTCCCCTACGCGGAGAAGCACCTCACCGAGGTCCTCGCACCCACCCGCTGACCGCAGACCAGCCGCTCGGGCTCCTTGCTTGCGTCCGCGAGTTGGGTGGTCATCGCGTCAAGCTCGCGGACGCAACGCTGCAATGCCAATTCTTGGTAAGCACTCTTGACCGAATTGGCGCCAAAGTGGTCTAGTCCAATCATCCTCGTGGTGGATCTGGACCAGAAGGCGGCGTTTGCCCATGCATGCACGGTCTCGCAAAGCCCTCCTCGCGTGCGTCGCCCTCGTGGCTGCCGCCGCGCTCAGCGCAACCGCCACGGCCGCCCCGGCCGCTGCTGCCTCGACCCAGCCGACGGTCCATCCCGTGCCACAGGAGCTGAGTGCCCCCGGCGGCCAGCTCGACCTCGGCACCCGGGTCGCCGTCGTCGAGGGTACGTCGGCTGACCCGGCCGCCCTCGAATCCGTCGAGCGCAGCCTGCGCGCAGTGGGTGTCGCGACGATCGACCGCGTCCCCGACGGAGGGGCGGTCCCGGGCTCGGAACCGGCGTTCTACGTCGGTGCCACCGACGACGGCGCCACCAACACGGTGCTCGAGGGCCTCGGCGTGCGGGGCGCCGCCTCGCTGGCCGCCGAGGGGTACGTGCTGGCCTCCGGGAAACGAGGCGGCCAGCCGGTCGCGGTACTGCAGGGCCGCGACGCCGCCGGGCAGTTCTACGCGGCGCAGACCCTGCGCCAGCTGGTGTTCGCGAAGTCCGGGCACGCAAACCTTCCAGTAGTCACGGTCCGCGACTGGCCGGCATACGCCCTGCGTGGAGTCATCGAGGGTTTCTACGGCACCCCCTGGTCGCACCAGGCCCGCCTGGACCAGCTCAGCTTCTACGGCGAGCACAAGATGAACACCTACGTGTACTCGCCCAAGGACGACCCGTACCTGCGCGCCCGCTGGCGCGACGCCTACCCGCCGGCACAGCTCGCCCAGCTCGAGGAGCTCGTCCAGCGCGCCGTGGCCAACCACGTGAAGTTCACCTACGCCCTCTCACCGGGGCTGAGCGTCTGCTACAGCTCCGACGCCGACCTGCAGGCGCTCGTCGACAAGTTCCAGTCGCTGTGGGACGTGGGCGTCCGTGACTTCGCCATCCCGCTCGACGACATCAGCTACACCAGCTGGAACTGCGCTGCCGACGAGACGAGGTTCGGCACAGGTGGCGGCGCGGCCGGCGCAGCCCAGTCCTACCTGCTCAACGCGGTCCAGCGCGAGTTCATCGCCACCCACCCCGGCGCGGGGCGGCTGCAGTTCGTGCCGACGGAGTACTACAACGTCTCCGACTCGGCCTACAAGACCGCGATCCGCACGAAGATGGACCCCGACATCGTCGCCGAGTGGACCGGCGTCGGCGTGGTCGCGCCGGTCATCACCCGAAGCCAGGCGGCGGCGGCCAAGTCTGTCTTCGGCCACGACATCCTCGTGTGGGACAACTACCCCGTCAACGACTACGTCACCAGCCGGCTGCTGCTCGGCCCCTACGTCGGCCGCGACACCGGCATGGCCGGGTCGCTGTTCGGCATCACGGCCAACCCGATGATCCAGCCGGACGCGTCCAAGATCGCCCTGTTCAACGTCGCCGACTTCACCTGGAACGACAAGGCGTACGACGCGGACACGTCGTGGCAGGCGAGCCTCGACGAGCTCGCCGGGACCGACCCGGCCGCTCGGACAGCCCTGGCCGCCTTCGCGGACCTCGAGTACTACAGCAACCTCGACACCGTGCAGGCCCCCGCGCTCGCCGCCCGCACCAAGGCGTTCTGGGCCCGGTGGGAGGCCGGCGAGAACGGCGCGGCCGCCCCCCTCGACGCCTACCTGCGCACCATCGAGACCGCCGAGGCGACCCTCGTCGACTCGATGGGCGACCCAGCCTTCGTCTCCGACGCAAAGCCCTGGCTGGACGCGACGACCGATTGGGGCAAGGCTGCCCGGGCGGCGCTGGCCATGCTCGTCGCCCAACGCGGTGGCGACGCGGCCCGGGCCCTCGCGGACCGGGCGCAGGTCCACGACCTCGTGGCCAGCGCCAGGGGCCACGTCTACGTCGGGCTCGGCGGGGGCCGCACCCCGGTCACCGTCGGGGACGGCGTCGTCGACTCCTTCATCAACACCGCACTCGCGGAGAACGACCGCTGGTTCGGGCTGAGCGGCCACCACGCCACGGCCACGACCTCGATGTCGACCTACCAGTCCAACACCCCCGACAAGATGCTCGACGGCGACGACTCCACGTACTACTGGAGCAGCGAGGCGGCCAGGCCCGGGGACTACGTGGGCGTCGACCTGGGCGCAGTGCAGGACGTGGCCCGCGTCGTGGTCCACGCCGGCAAGGCGACGAGCCCGGACGACTACATCCACGCCGGCGTCCTCGAGTACTCCGCCGACGGCGACTCGTGGACCCAGCTGGCCGTCACCACCACCGCCGACGTGAGCGTCGCGCCCCCCGCACCCGTGCAGGCCCGCTACGTGCGGCTCCGCGCCACGAGCTCGCAGTCGAACTGGGTCGTCGTGCGCGAGTTCGCCGTGACCGGCCCCAGCGGCGACCAGCTCACCGCCGCGGGGGCGCCTCCGGCGGCCTCAGGGTCCAGCCTCGCCCGCGCCGTCGACGGGTCCCTCGACACCGCGTACGTCGCGTCGCGGGCACCCCAGAGCGGCGAGGCGCTCACGGTGGCGCTGCCCACAGCGCGCCCACTCGACGTGGTCGAAGTGGCCGGCACCGGCTCTGCCGACGTGCAGGTGCGGGTGGACGGCTCGTGGCGAGACCTCGGTCACCTGGCCGCCGGCTACACCGAGCTCAAGGCGCACGCAGCCAGGGCCGACGCGATCCGGCTCGCGTGGGTCGCCGGGTCCGCCGCGCCGAGGATCGCCGAGGTGGTGCCGCGCTACGCCGACGTCCCCGTCGCCGAGCTGACCCTGTCGCCCTCGGCGGTCGAGGCGGAGGTGGGCTCCACGTCCGCCGTGGCGATCGGGCTGGCGAGCGACCGCTCGGGCAACGTCGACGGCACCCTGGCCGTGGCCGTCCCCGACGGCCTCACCGCCCAGCCGGCGAGCCAGGAGGTGACCATCCCGCGCGGCAGCGTGCCGAGTGTCACCGTGTCGATCGGGGCCGACCGCGTCGGTGAGTATGCCGTGCCCGTCACCTTCGCGGTCGACGGCGAGGCGCCCGTGACCGAGACGCTGCACGTGAGCGTGCACCCGACGGTGAGCGACACCAACGTCGCGGCCGCCGCGAACGGCGCTGCCGCGACGGCGTCGAGCGTCGAGGCGGGGCTGCCGCAGTTCACCCCCGACCACGCCATCGACGGCGACCGCTCCAGCCGGTGGTCGTCCGGCTACACCGACACCGAGTGGCTGCAGGTGGAGCTCGCCTCGCCGCAGCACCTCGGCAAGGTGGTCCTGCGTTGGGAGGCGGCACACGCCGACGCCTACAACATCCAGGTCTCATCCGACGGCAGCACCTGGCAGACCGCCGCGCACGTGACTGGGTCGCAGGGCGGTGTCGAGACGGTGTGGATCGACCAGTCCGACGTGCACTTCCTGCGGATGCAGGGGGTCAAGCGTGCGACCTCCTACGGCTACTCCCTCTATGAGCTCGAGGCCTACCCCGTCGCCGGCTGACCACCGCCCATGCCTCGCTTGCGTCCGCCCCGTGAGTTGCGACGTGCAGTGGCCTCCAACGCGCGGTATGCCGCGTGCTCACCGCTCGCGCGTGCGCGCGGAGCTGCACGCTCCTCCTCGCGGTCTGCCGCGCGCGGCTGGCGTAGGCTTGGAGCACGCCCGGTGACCTCCGGGCGGACCCGTGCCACGCGGCATACCTGCTCGTCGTGGCGCAGCACGCAAGGCAAAGGGAGTCTCGTGACCATCGCACCCGAGGGCAGGCGGCTGCTGCGCGTCGAGGCGCGCAACGCCGAGACGCCGATCGAGCGCAAGCCCGAGTGGATCCGCACCACCGCCAAGATGGGCCCGGAGTACACCAAGCTGCACTCGATGGTGAAGACCGAGGGCCTGCACACGGTGTGCCAGGAGGCGGGCTGCCCCAACATCTTCGAGTGCTGGGAGGACCGTGAGGCGACCTTCCTCATCGGCGGCGACGTGTGCACCCGCCGCTGCGACTTCTGCGACATCGCGACCGGCCGTCCCGAGGCGCTGGACCGCGACGAGCCCCGCCGGGTGGCCGAGTCGGTCGCCCAGATGGGGCTGCGCTACTCCACCGTGACCGGGGTCGCCCGCGACGACCAGCCCGACGGCGCCGCGTGGCTGTACGCCGAGACGCCCATCGAGCGCAAGCCCGAGTGGATCAAGACGCGGGCGAAGATGGGGCCGGCCTACCGCGAGCTGCACGCGCTGGTGAAGTCGGAGGGGCTGCACACGGTCTGCCAGGAGGCGGGCTGCCCCAACATCTTCGAGTGCTGGGAGGACCGCGAGGCGACGTTCCTCATCGGCGGCGACCAGTGCA
>JAICSZ010000133.1 GCA_025936615.1 Pedococcus sp.
CCACCCGAACGAGCCCAGCTCCTGCGGCGAGTACATCGGGTCGTTCACCACCACGTCGGCACCCGCCTCACGCAGCGCCTGCACCGTCGCGAACACACCCGAGAACGCGGTCTCCTTGACCCCACCGCGGTAGGAGGCCCCGAGCACCGCGACCTTCTTGCCCTCCAGCGACCCACCGGCCGCGCCGACCGCCAGCCCGACGGTGTAGGCCGGCATCGCGGCGTTCGCCTCGCGGGCCGCCCGGACCACCGTGGCGTCCGGGTCGTTCCACAGGTAGAGCCGCGGGTAGACCGGGATGCAGTGGCCGCCGACAGCGATACCCGGCCGGTGGATGTGGCTGTAGGGCTGGGAGTTGGAGGCTTCGATCACCTGGTACACGTCGATGCCGTTCTTCGCAGCGAAGGCGCCGAACTGGTTGGCCAGGCCGATGTTGACGTCGCGGTAGGTCGTCTCCGCGAGCTTGGCCATCTCGGCGGCCTCGGCCGAGCCGAGGTCCCACACACCGTTGCCGCGCTCGAGGTCAGGGCGCTCGTCGAACTCCAGCACCCGCTCGTAGAAGTCCACCGCACGCTTGGCACCCTCCTCCGACAGGCCGCCCAGCAGCTTGGGGTACTTGCGCAGGTCGGCGAAGACCCGACCGGTCAGGACCCGCTCGGGCGAGAAGACCAGGTGGAAGTCGACGCCCTCGGTCAGGCCGCTGCCCTCCTCCAACCGGGGCTTCCACCGGGTGCGCGTCGTGCCCACCGGCAGGGTCGTCTCGTAGACGACGAGCGTGCCGGGCTTCAGCCCGCGCGCGATGTCGTCAGTGGCCGAGTCCATCCAGCCGAAGTCCGGACGGGCCTGCTCGTCGACGAACAACGGCACCACGACCACAACCGCGTCGCTCTCGGCCACCGCCGACGCGGTGTCAGTCGTGGCCGACAGGTTGCCGGACGACACCACCCCGGCCAGGTACTCACCCAGGTGCGCCTCACCGGGAAACGGCTCCGCACCGGCGTTCACCTGCTCGACCACGGACCGGCTCACGTCCGCGCCCAACACCTCGTGGCCGGACCGGGCGAACTGGACAGCTAGCGGCAGGCCGATCTTGCCCAGCCCGACGACGGTGATCTTCACGATGTTCCTTCACGTTGGGGACCAGCGACGATCCTACGGGCTGCACTCGCTTGCGCGCGGACCGGGACGTGTGATGCTGGCAGCGTGACGCCCAAGCACCAGAACGACCCCGACCTCATCCGTCAGCTGCTCGCCGATCCGGGCATCTGGGTCGTCGTCGGCCTCTCCAGCAACCAGAGCCGGCCTGCCTACGACGTCTCCCGCTGGCTCAAGGTGGAACTGGGCAAGGGCATCATTCCCGTGCACCCCAAGGCAGAGACCGTCCACTCGGAGCAGGGGTACGCGTCGCTCGACGAGATCCCGGACGGGACCGACGTCAAGGTGGTCGACTGCTTCGTGAGCTCCGAGCACGTCGGTGCCGTGGTCGACGGGGCCATCGCCAACAAGGACCGCCTCCAGATCGACGCGATCTGGATGCAGCTGGGCGTCGTGGACGAGGCTGCGGCGCGGCGGGCCCGGGCCGCCGGCCTCGACGTGGTCATGGACACCTGCCCCAAGATCGAGTGGCGAGGCATGCGGTCCTCGGGCATGAGCCGCTGAGGGTCCGGACACGCTCGTGCCCCCCGCGTCGAGGCGCCGGGGGCACGACCGCAGGCAAGAGCCTCAGCAGGCCTTGAGGGCGAGGGCCGCGTCGGACACCGCGCCCACCCCACCCAGTGCCGTGACCTTGGTGGCGCCGAGCCGGGTGATCTCGTTGAGGGTCACCCTCGGGACGCAGTCCTTCTGGGTCAGCAGGAGCGGGCGACCGCCGAAGTAGGGCGCAACAGCCCCACCGGCGAGCGCGTCGGGGTAGGACATCCCGTTGGCGAGGAAGACCTCCGTCGCCGACGTCACCGTCGCCGCCGAGACCTTGGCCGCCGTGTCGAACCGGTTGCTGCCGCCGACCCGGGTTACCGCCACGGCCGAACCCACGGTGGACTTGACCTGGTTGAGGACGGTGTTGGAGATCGCGCCGGTGCCTCCGAGGACGACCACCCTGGACGGCTTGATCCGCCTGAGGGCGGCCACCGTCTCGGCGGGCAGCTTCGTGGGCGTGGTGAGCAGCATGGCGCCAGACGAGATGGTTGTCGCCGCGCCACCACCCAGGGCATCCGGGAAGGTCACGCCACTCGCGATGTACACCGGGACGTTCTCCACGGGCGGGTCGAAGTTCTCGGAGGTCTGTGCCGCCGTGTCATAGCGGTTCGCGCCGTCGACGGTGAAGGTGTGGTTCGCGGGGGCGTGCTTGGCCAGCTGGCCGACCATCGAGTTGCTCACGGCAGCAGGGCCACCGACGACGATGATGTTCTGGGTCTTGAGCCTGTCGAGCTCGACGGCCACGGCCGACGGCAGGCTGCCGGCGGTCGGGACGAGCAGCAGGGGCGCCTCGAGGAAGGCAGCCATCGGCCCGGCGCCGAGCGCGTCGGGGAACGACTGCCCGGAGGCGACGACCACCCAGTCCTGGGTCGGGGCGAAGTTTGCCTTGGAGATCGCGACGGACGTCTTGTACCGGTCGGCCCCGGCGAGGCGGCTCTTCGTGATGCTGGTCGCCGACGGGGCGGCCGTCGGGCTGGTGGCCGGTGCTGCCACAGCGGCCGACCCTCCGGCCACCAGTGCCGCGGCCGCGAGTGCGGGCAGGGCCGCGCGGAATCTGGTCATGGGTGGACTTTCTGGTTGGAGACGCTCTCCCTGGCGTCGTGGTGCGCGGAGCGTAACCCAGCCAACGCCGTGATGTCGGCTTCCCGCCGAGTCCAGACCAAACCTTTGGAGTCGCTCGTTTGCCTGGCCTCCCCCCGTGCTCAGGAGGTGACGGTTCGCCGCTCCCGAAGGGCGGCGCCCTTGGCGTGCGCCTCGTCCCGCAACCGCACCTGGAAGGCAACCATCCGCTCCCTCAGCCCCGCGGCATACTCGCCGTCGCCTGCGGCGAGGACGCGCACGGCGAGCAGCCCCGCATTCCGTGCCCCGCCCACCGAGACGGTGGCAACCGGAACCCCGGCCGGCATCTGCACGATGGACAGCAGCGAGTCCATGCCGTCGAGGTGCTTGAGGGGCACCGGCACCCCGATGACTGGCAGCGGCGTCACCGATGCGAGCATGCCGGGCAGGTGCGCGGCACCCCCGGCGCCGGCGACGATGACGCGCAGACCGCGCCCGGCGGCGTTCTGCCCGTAAGCGATCATCTCCTCGGGCATGCGGTGCGCCGACACCACGTCCACCTCGTAGGGCACCCCGAACTCGTCCAGCGCGAGCGCCGCCGACTCCATCACCGGCCAGTCGCTGTCGCTGCCCATGACGAGCCCGACGAGGGGCTGGTTGTCGCTCACTCGGTGATCACTCCCGTGAGGTAGTCGGCCGCGTGCCGGGCCCGCTCGCGCAAGGCTTCGAGGTCGCTGCCGCTGACGTTGACGTGCCCGATCTTGCGACCGGGGCGCACCCCCTTGCCATAGAGGTGCACCTTGAGTGCGGGGTCCCGTGCCATGACGTGCCGGTATGCCGGGTAGAGACTCGGGTGGTCCCCGCCCAGGACGTTGGCCATCACCGTGTGCGGCTCACGGAGGTGCGGTGACCCTAGTGGCAGGTCGAGGACCGCGCGCAGGTGCTGCTCGAACTGCCCCGTCACGGCGCCGTCCATGGACCAGTGGCCGGAGTTGTGGGGACGCATGGCGAGCTCGTTGACCACGTAGCCGGGGGCTCCGGACTCCGGGTCGCGCACCTCGAAGATCTCGACCGCGAAAACGCCTGTCACGCCGAGGTTTTCGGCGATCCGCAGGCCAGCCTCGGTGACGACCGAGGCGAGGTGTGGGTCGAGGTCCGGCGCCGGGGCGAGCACCTCGGTGCAGATGCCGTCCGTCTGGACGGTCTCCACCACCGGCCACGCTGCGGCCTGGTCGGAGGGGCTGCGCGCGATGAGCACTGCCAGCTCGCGGACGAAGTCGACCTTCTCCTCGAGGAGCACGCCGTCGGCGAGGGCGCCGGGCTCGCCCACCGCGCCGAGCCAGTCGGACAGCTCGTCCGCCGAGGAGACCACCCGGACCCCCTTGCCGTCGTAGCCCCCTCGCGGCGTCTTTGCCACCATCGGCCACCCGACCTGCTCGGCGAAGCGGTTCACGTCCTCGGCGTTGGTGGCCTGCGCCCACGCCGGGCACGCGATCCCGATCTCGGTGAGCCGCCGGCGCATCGCGAGCTTGTCCTGGGCGAAGACCAGTGCCTCCGGGGAGGGATGGAGGGTGACCTTCGCCGCCACCAGGGCAGCCAGGACGTCCGGAGGGACGTGCTCGTGGTCGAAGGTGACGGCGTCGCACTCGCGGGCGAACGCGAGCACCGCCTCGCGGTCGCTGTGCGAGCCCACGGGTGCGGAGGGGATCACCTGGGCGGCCGCTGCGTCCGGCGCCTCGGCCAGCACGCTCAACGCCACCGCGAGCTCCGCTGCCGGCCCGGCACACATCCGCGCGAGCTGGCCGCCGCCGATGATGCCGACGACGGGGAAGCCACCGGGGGCGCGCACGGGCGAGGTCACGCCGCGAGGATAGCGGCCGGCCGACGCCCCCACGCTCGGCACCCGTCCGCGCGACTGCTTGCGTCTGCGACTTCGCCCCGCTGGTGGGCAACTCCGCGGACGCAAGCACGCGGCATACGGCAACGTCTGCGACTTCGCCCCGCTGGTGGGCAACTCCGCGGACGCAAGCGGTTGGCAGCCGTGGCCACTAGGCTCCCTGCGTGCCAGCCAGCCCCTCCCCGCTCGACCGCGTCCGCGGCGCGGTCGACGTCCTCTACCGGGAGATGATCAAGTTCGGCGTCGTCGGCGCCGCCGCCTTCGTCGTGGACGTGGGGTTGTTCAACCTGCTGCGGGCCACCACGCTCGAGGACAAGCCCACCACCGCCAAGGTCGTCTCCGCGAGCGCGGCCACGGTTGTCGCGTGGCTGGGGAACCGGGCGTGGACCTTCCGGCACCGGCGCAACCGGCCGGTTCACCACGAGGCGGCACTGTTCGCGCTGACCAACGGCGTCGCGCTGCTGATTGGGGCGGGCAGCATCGCCTTCTCCCACTATGTCCTCGGGCTCACGTCGCTCACGTCCGACAACGTCGCCAACATCGTCGGCATCGGCCTCGGGACGCTGTTCCGGTTCTGGGCCTACCGCCAGTTCGTGTTCAGGGCCGAGCCGCTCCAGGACACCTCGCCCCTGACCGAGCACCACGACCCGCGGCCGCGGCCCTGACCCTCAGGCGGCGTCGGACTCGCTGAGGAACAGCGCGAAGATCGCCGGCTGGGCCTGGACCAGCTCGAGGCGTCCGCCGTTGGACTCGGCGAGGTCGCGGGCCAGCGCCAGCCCCAGGCCGGTGCCGCCCGTCGTGACGGACCGCTGGAAGATGTGCGGGGCGATGCTGGCCGGCACCCCCTCGCCCTGGTCGCTCACCTCGACGACCACGGACGGGCCGGAGCGGCGGGCATGCACGTCGACGGTGCCTCGACCGTGGGCGAGCGAGTTCTCGAGCAGCGTGGAGAGCACCTGCGACAGCGCGACCGGGGTCGCCTGGACGACGAGACCGCGCTCGCCGTGCACCCGGACACTGCGCCGCGCCTGCTCGAACGCCGGCTGCCACTCGCGCTGCAGCGCGGCGATGACCGAGTCGAGCGACACGGTCGCCGCAGGCTCGTCACCCCGACGGCGGGTGCGGGACATCAGGTCGTCGACGACGCGGGTGAGCCGCTCGACCTGCGCGATCGCGATGCCGGCCTCCTCCTGCACCACCTCGAGGTCGTCGGTCACGGCGATCTCCTCGAGCCGCATCAGCAGGGCGGTGAGCGGGGTGCGCAGCTGGTGGGACGCGTCGGAGGCGAAGTCGCGCTCAGCTGCCATGGTGCGAGTCACCCGCTGGGCGCTGCGGGAGAGCACCTGCGACACCTGGTCGAGCTCGGCGATCCCGGAGTGCATGGGCTGGATGCGCGACTCGCCGGCGCCGAGGCGCTCGGCCCGCTCGGCGAGCTGGGTGACCGGCAGCACCAGCTTCTTGGCCTGCCGCATCGCGACGAGGATGCCGGCCGCCAGGGCGACCACGGCGAAGGCGATGACGATGCCCACGAGCTGCAGGGTGGCCGTCGCCGGCGAGTTGGACGACAGCCAGTCGACGACCAGACCCTCGTTCGTCGCGGAGGCCCGCCACAGCGCGAGCGCCACCGGTGCCAGCGTCACGAGGACCGCGATGGCCACCGCCGTCGCTGTGGAGCGGATGAGCTGCTGGCGCATCGCTGCGGGTCAGTCCTCGTCGCCGCGCTCGAAGCGGAAGCCGACGCCGCGGACGGTGGCGATGTAGCGGGGCTGCCCGGCCTCGTCGCCGAGCTTCTTGCGCAGCACCGAGATGTGCATGTCGAGGGTCTTGGTGGAGCCGAACCACGCCGTCTCCCAGATCTCGCGCATCAGC
>JAICSZ010000280.1 GCA_025936615.1 Pedococcus sp.
CCTCTACAACGGCCGCATCCACCTCGGCGAGTCGATCCGCGTGTTCCCGCTGTCGAACTGGACCGAGCTGGACATCTGGCAGTACATCGCCCGGGAGCACATCGAGATCCCCGCGCTCTACCTCGCGCACGAGCGCGAGGTCGTCGAACGCCACGGGATGCTCTACGCGGTCAACGAGTTCGTACAGCCGCGCGACGGCGAGCAGACCCGCCGCGAGACGGTCCGCTACCGCACCTGCGGCGATGCCAACCTGACGGCGGCGGTGCGCTCCCACGCCACCACCGTCGAGGACGTCATCGCCGAGATCGCGGTGACCCGGATGACCGAGCGCGGCGCCACCCGCGGCGACGACAAGGTCAGCGACGCGGCCATGGAGGACCGGAAGAAGGAAGGCTACTTCTGAGGTCCGGCCGCCGGCCCGGGGTCAGTTCGGGCTGATCAGGCTCATCTGGTCGGCGTGGAACCAGGCCTTCGGAGCCAGGTTCGTGCAGTAGATGCTCATGGAGAGCTGGTCCCCGCCGCTCGCCGCCGTGTAACTGACGGTCAGCGGATACCAGCCGCTGTCGGGTACCTGCACATGCACGCTGCGGGACCCCGCCACCGTCCCGTTGGGGCGGAACTCCTTCAGGAGCAGGTAGAGCACCTGGCCCGCCGTCTGGCCGCGCACCCACACGGTGGCGGTGTACGACGCGCCGGACGTCGTCGCGGTGACCGGCCGGGGCTTGGCGTTGACCCCGGCCGCCCCCCGCGTCTGCGTCTTGTTGGTCACCTGGACGCTCGCCGATCCCTCGTGCCCGTCGGAGGTCACGCGGCTGACCTGGGACCGCGAGGAGTAGACGCCGGTCCAGCCGGTCAGGGTGGTCTCGACGCTCTGGTTGGCGATCCACTGGTGCACCGGCGACGCGACCGTGTCGGTGTCGTCGTCCTGGCACGAGCTGCCGTTCACCAGGCAGGCGCCGTCCGAACTGCTCAGCTGGAGGGTCGCGCGCAGCGACGTGCCGGGCACCGCCCCCGGATCCAGGGCGGCGGTGACCTGGTGGCTGACCGGCGTGCCGCCCGTGAGGTCGGTGGCGTCCCAGGTCACGGTCGAGCCGCTGACCGTCCCACCGTCGGTGGTCCCGATCGAGTAGGCCGCGGGCAGGGTGAGGGTCATCGTGACGCCGGCGACGGTCGTGCCCTGCGCCGGGTCCGCGGCTGTGGCCGTGTACGTGACCGACTGGCCCGGGGTGACGGTGCTCGCGGCGTCGTCGAGCTGCGCGGTCAGGGTCGCCACCGGCGGTGACGTGCTCGGCGCGGTGAACGTCTGGGTGTAGAGCGTGGCCCCTTGTCCGACCTGTGTGCTGCTGCCGAACGGGACGCACGGCCTGGGCTTCGGCTCGTACACGGGTCCGCAGAGCAGGCTGACCGTGAGCGTGCGGGCCGAAGCGCTGTACTCGGCGGAGAGGATGCCGGGGCGCGAGCTCCGGTACAGCGAGTTCGCGGCCGGCGTGCCGTAGTTGGCCTGGCCGGCGCCGCCACCGCCGTCGGTGATGTTGACCAGCCCGCCGATCGGCGCGAACACCTCCTCGCCGTGGATGTGGTGGTTGACGTTCAGGACGTACTTGCCCTCGGGATGCGCATCCGTCGGGCTGTACTGCGACGACAGTTGCGTGAGCGCCGTCCGCAGGGCGGTGTTCACCGAGGCGAGCTGGCTGGAGTAGGCGGGGCGGTGGCCGTAGGTGACGATGAAATCGACCTGGCTGTTCGCCTGGGCGGCCGCCATCAGCGGCGCCACCGTGGCCTCCCACGCCGGGTAGGCGCCGGGCCAGGGCTCCGGGTAGGAGATGAACAGGACGTGCCCGGCGTAGAACCAGCCCCAGTCCTCGCCCGGGCAGCCGTTCCGGCCAGGCGCGGTCGGCGAGGGGCACCCGGGGGTCGAGGTCTGGGTGTCGGTGTCGTTGGGCACCCGCTGCGCGTTCGGGATGAAGCTCCGGCCCTTGTAGTTGGCCAGGCTGTCGCGGATGGCATCGGGCAGGGACTCCTTGTTCGGGGCCCCGTATTCGTGGTTGCCCCACACCGGCATGAAGGCGGCACCCTGGGACCAGACCTCCTGATCGGTGTAGTACCGGTGGACGGCGGCCGGCCCGCACTCGTTGGCGTAGGAGATGTCGCCGCCGTGGGTGACGAAGTCCGGGTGCTGCTCGGCGATCAGCTCCTGGGTCTCTGCCATCCACGAATCGCAGAGCGTCGAGCCGGTGTCTCCGGTGTCGACCCAGGTGAAGTCACCGGTCGGCGCCGTGCCGAACGTGTGGTCGTCGCCGTCCCCGATCCGGTAGTGGTACGTGGCCCCCGGCGTGAGGCCTCGGAGGATGACCTCCTGGAAGGGGCCGGCGCTGTCGACCGGGACCGTGGACGTCGGGCTCGCCTGCACCTGATCGGTGTAGGGCCCGCCGGGGACGTAATCGCTGTCGAGAGCGTAGGAGAACGTCGCCGCCGAGCCGTGCCAGTCGAACACGACGGAGTCGGGGGTGTCGCCGTAGGAGTAGTGGATCTCGTCGACCGAGTCCGTCGCGTGGGCGACGCCGGTGAGCATCGACGAACCGCCCAGCGCGATCGCGATGACCACCACGGCGTGGTAGATCCTGTGCTTCATGAGAACTGTCGACCCCGTCTCGACGCTGTGCGATGGGCGCTGAGGCTAACCGGATGCGGGCGTGAGCGGGGCGTTCGCACTCCTCGTACGGCCGGCCGGCCGGCGAGCCGTGGGCCCCTAAGGGGTGAGCCGCGACGGCAGCCCCCCGGTGAAGGCCCGTCGTCGGGGATGATGGTGGGACAAACCGGGGCAGTTCGTGCTGGGCAGTGCGGGTCGTCCCACGGGGATCCGTGCACGACCAACCGCGCGTACGGGCATGGCACCACGAGGAAGGCTGGTTCGGTGATGACTCCCGTCGAGGACGCCGTCGACCTGAAGTCGGAGGCAGCCGCCGAGGCCGCCGAGATCGCGACCGCGCGAAAGGACATCCTGCGCATCGCCACCGCGGGCTCGGTCGACGACGGCAAGAGCACGCTGATCGGCCGGCTGCTCTTCGACAGCAAGGCGGTGTTCGAGGACCAGTACGAGGCGGTCGAGCGGGCCAGCGCCGGCGGCGACTACGTCAATCTCGCGCTGCTCACCGACGGCCTGCGCGCCGAGCGCGAGCAGGGCATCACGATCGACGTCGCGTACCGGTACTTCGCCACCCCGCGGCGCACGTTCATCCTCGCCGACACCCCCGGGCACGTGCAGTACACGCGCAACATGGTCACCGGGGCCTCGACCGCTGACCTGGCGATCGTGCTCGTCGACGCGCGCAAGGGCATGCTCGAGCAGAGCCGCCGGCACGCGTTCCTCGCCTCGCTGCTGCGGGTGCCCCACCTGGTGGTCGCGGTCAACAAGATGGACCTGGTCGACTGGTCCGAGCAGATCTACGAGGCCATCCGCGACGAGTTCACCGCGTTCGCGACCAAGCTGAACGTGCCCGACCTGACGGTCATCCCGATCTCCGCGCTGCACGGCGACAACGTCGTCACCCGGTCGACGAACAGCCCCTGGTACGACGGGCCGTCGCTGCTGCACCACCTCGAGCACGTGCACGTGGCCAGCGACCGCAACCTGGTCGACAACCGCTTCCCGGTCCAGTACGTGATCCGCCCGCAGTCCGACGCGTACCACGACTACCGCGGCTACGCGGGCACGGTCGCCAGTGGCGTGCTGCGTCCCGGCGACGAGGTGCAGGTGCTGCCCAGCGGCCTGACGTCGACGATCGCGGCGATCGACGGCCCTCGCGGCCCGCTCGACGAGGCGTTCGCCCCCATGGCGGTGACCGTGCGGCTCACCGACGACCTCGACGTCTCGCGCGGCGACGTGATCTGCCGGCCGGCCAACGCCCCGCACGTCACGCAGGACCTCGACGCGATGGTCTGCTGGATGGCCGAGGAACCGCTGCGCCCGCGCCAGCGGATCGCCATCAAGCACACCACGCGCACGGTCCGGGCCGTGGTCAAGGAGCTGCAGTACCGGCTCGACGTCAACACGCTGCACCGCGACAGCGACGCCGACCACCTGGGGCTCAACGACATCGGCCGGGTCCAGCTGCGCAC